>DASTIZ010000443.1:0-10386 GCA_035717045.1 Chitinophagaceae bacterium | reverse complement strand
GAAACGATGATTTCTCTTGAATAGCTACTGTCTACAAAATTTATCCAGCGACCCTGTTTTAACAACGGCCTGAGAAGGTTGAATTCAAATTCCGGGTCGAGACCTTTCGCCAAAACACCTTCCATGGCGTCGCCGGATTTCAAAGCTCCATACCGGGTAATATAGGGATGAATACGGCTAACCCGGGGGTCATTTTTAATGAGAGTTTCTGCCCCGGCATCTCTTTCGATGGGTATTTCTTCCGTTACGGGACCGCTCAGCGCCTGCTTAAATTGTACCCTCACATGCCCGGAAAAACTAAAAACTTTATTGCTGACGGTTTCCTGGAAGCCATTTACGAGCGCCAGCGCAACGATCATAACTGCGACACTGATAATGGTAGCACCAACAGAAAGACGTATGATGAAACGGGAAAAAGAACTCTGGCGATTAAACGCTATTCTATTTGCTATAAAGCCTGCAACGTCCAAGGGCTGAAATTTGTCTTCAAAAGTAACTGTAGAAAAAGATTTATCCTCTTTTTAATACTAAATTCACGATAAATTGTGTTTACGTAAATAGCCAAATGAAACAAATACTCGTTTTTATTCTGTTATCAGTCACGTTGGGCGCGAAGAGCCAGTTAGGAGATCATGTCTATAAATCGAATATTAAGTCGGTAAAACTCCATAAAGCAAATGATCCTTACAGTTACCCGATCATCAGGCTCAATAGCGTGGATGATCTTGATCTTTATTTTGACGATCTTGATGCCGACATAAAAAACTACTATTACACGTTTCAATTATGCAATGCGGATTGGACACCCACTGATCTAAAGCCATTTGATTATATAAAAGGTTTTCAGACAAACCGGATAACAACATATCGGAATTCATCGATTGCTTTTACAAAGTACACGAATTATTATGCGAGGGTGCCTGACAGAAATTGTTCACCGACAAGATCGGGTAATTATTTATTAAAAGTCTTTCTTGATAATGACACTGCGAAGATCGTGTTTGCCAGGAGAATGTTGGTAGTCGAAACCAAATCTACCATCAGTGGGCAGGTATTGCAGCCGTTTGGCGGAAGCATTTTCCGAACGCATCAAAAGCTCCAGGTATCGGTTAATCTCAATTCAACACTGAATGTGTTTAATCAACAGGATGTAAAAGTCGTCTTATTACAAAACTATGCATGGCCTACGGCTTCTTATTTGTTGCGACCCACAATTTACCGTGGAAATTATTTTGAATACAATGACGAAAGCAGCACGTCATTTCCGGCGGGCAAGGAATGGCGATGGATCGATCTGCGCAGTATCCGGCTGATGAGTGAACGCATGCAGCGTCTCGACAAGCAACCCACCCGGACAGATGTTTACGTCAAACCAGATAGTGAAAGGGGAGGGCAGGTATATTATTATTATCGTGATGTTAACGGGCTTTATACAATTGAAACCACAGATAATGTGAATCCATTTTGGCAGTCGGATTATGTGTACACCCATTTTACGTTCTATCCACCCAATAACCAGGCTTACTCTGAACGGGACGTGTATTTATTTGGCGAGCTCACCAATTATGCAACTGATGAGAATTCCAGGATGGAATTCAACCCGGACAAGGGGGCTTATGAAAAAACACTTTTTCTAAAACAGGGATTCTATAATTATTCGTATGTTACTCTTCCGGCAAAAAACACCAATGAACCCGTAAATTTTGAAAATACAGAAGGAAATTATCCAAGCACCGAGAATGTGTATCTTATACTGGTTTATTATCGGCCATTCGGAGGCAGATCGGATGAGCTGATCGGGGTTACGTTGCTGAATTCATTGCAGCGACCTTAAGAGGTACTAGATATTAGATACTGGATGCCCGGTCCTGGATGGATCCAGCATCCAGCATCTCTATCAACCCATCGTCATTCCCGGCCTCACATTTTCTTCGCATCTTCCAAAAACTTTGCGAGCCCGATATCTGTAAGCGGATGTTTTAATAAACCAAGAATAGAGTCAAGCGGACAGGTGCATACATCAGCACCGGCTTCTGCACAGCGGACGATGTGATTCGGGCTGCGGATCGATGCTGCCAGCACCTCCGTTTTATAACCTTGTATTGAATATATCCGGGCGATCTGTTCTATAAGTTGGACGCCATCCCAACCACTGTCGTCAATACGCCCGATAAAAGGGGAGATGTAAGCCGCACCCGCTTTAGCAGCAAGAATTGCCTGACCAGCAGAAAAACAAAGGGTACAGTTTGTACGAATGCCATTATCAGTAAACCATTTGATTGCTTTAACGCCATCTTTTATCATCGGCACTTTCACAACAATATTCCGGTGAATGGCCGCCAGTTTTTTCCCTTCTTCAACAATTTCTTTGAATTCAGTTGATACAACCTCAGCGCTGATATCACCATTTACCATTTCACAAATGATTCTATAATGCGCCATTACGGCGTCGTTTCCTTTTATTCCCTCTTTAGCCATTAAAGAAGGATTGGTAGTCACCCCATCAAGTATTCCAAGTTCATTGGCTTCCTTTATTTGAGCAAGATTCGCTGTGTCGATAAAAAACTTCATGATTATTTACGGTTTTAAGTTTTCCAATTTAGGTGCTGCTGTTTCCAGGGGTGGAGTATAATTATCAGAGAAAATGCTATCAGTGGGTGTTTGCGAATGGATCAAAAGTTCTTTCTCAAAATAAGAGGTACGTTGAACTATCTGCATGGCAAGTAGTATTGCGGGTATTGAAATCAGTTCTCCAATAAAATCAAGTTTGGTTGAGACTATTAGCTCATCTAATTCGTCTGCACCGCGGTTAAATCTGGCATTTATTTTACCATAAATATCAGAAATAAGAAAGCACGCCCACCACCATCCGACAATTGCTTGTGGTTGCGGCTCACCCAATCTTTCTCTTAATGCATTTTGTGTTCCTTTCCAAATATCGACCATAATCTGGTAAGGCCACCAAAACCAAATGACGGGCACGAACCAGCTTCCTGCTGCCCAACCATCAGTATATCTTGCATTATGCCACGGCAGTTGATGTAAATTATAATATGCTCTCCGAAACCACATGATGAAAAATATGACCGCAAGAATAGTGATAATAAGGCTGACTATAAGAATGATCTGGCGGGCTGCATCACTTATGTTAATCTCTTGCATATCTACATTTGCCAGGTCGGTTTGAGCATTCGTCACTAATAAATATTGCCAAACCAGCGAACCAATATTAATTACAGTAATTCCCAGCATGATCCAGAAAATAGAAATGATCTGCTTGGCTCTTGCAGTGTTATCTCTTAAAAGCATTAAAGAGTTTGCTGGGAAAAAATAAAAAAGGCAGGCTCCTCACATCGCACCGCTACAACCACTTATCCTTGCTGCCTTCCGGCCCTGGGGAGGTTCAGCAGGAGCTGGTCGTGTAAGACCTGCCGCCGCAAAGATAAGGGTACAAAACCAGTTAAGTCGATGGAACCTTTGGTGTTGAAAACTTGATATCAGCCCTTTGATTTGGAGTTCTTTTGGGGCTTATCCCGCAGGATCTCTTCTTTGGTTGGCAGAATTTCCGGGTCGGGTTTTTTCTTGATCCAGATAGTAACCTCTCTCCATATCGTAGGGTTTGCTTTCAATACCGCTTTTATAGTAAGCTTGTCCACCGTAGGATCATCCGGTAGTATCAATTCATTGCCCTCAAATTTGCCATAATTAGTAATGAATTCAATGTCTTTTCCTGTAAGAGGTTTCCATTTTCCATCGGAAGTTTTACCATCAACATTTATATAATTGTGTGTTCCTTTTTTAAGGCTGTCTGTATAAAGATGAAAAAAGATGCTGTCGATCTTTTGAGCATTACTGACAGTCACAACCCCAATAAGTGTGGCCAAAAGAAAAAACTGTTTCATGGTAATGATAAGTCGCAAAATTGGGGCAAAGAGTTGGAAGTTCCTGTTAATGTTTTTTAATTCGCATTTAACCTTCTCCATTGGCCCGGTGACATGTTCTTTACTTTCCTGAATATGCGGTTGAAATTTGAAAGATTTGTAAATCCGCTGTCGTAACATATATCGGCGATCGATTTTTCTTCTGTTAACAGCCGGCAGGCGTGATTGATACGGATCTCGTTGAGAAAACTGACATAAGTCTTCCGCGTCCTCGTCTTAAAGTATTTACAAAAAGCCTCAGGCGTGAGGTTAGCCAATGCAGCTACTTCATGCAATGTTATCACCCGCTGGTATTCGCGAAAGGTGAATTCAATTATTTTATTGAGCCTGTTACCATCAAATGTTCTAATACTTCGTTGTATAATCGGTTTGGAAAGGGGTTGCATTTCTTTCTTATTATTTAACAGCTTGATTATCTCCAGAAAGGTGATAAGCTTTTCTATTCCTTCGCTATTTATAATACTAAATAACTTCTCCGTCAGTGATCTTTTCTTTTTGCCAGCAATCCGAAACCCACCGGCGCTGTTCATAAAGAATTGGTGCATCGATTTTGTTTCCTGCAGTTGCCAGAATTGCTCTCCTAACGTTGATTCATCAAAAAAAATCGTGATGGCGACCGCTCTTGATTTCTTTTTGAAAAATTTTTCATCATTTCTGAAAACATGCGGCTGATTGCTACCGATTACAAAGACATCCCCGGCATGAAATGGGCCGACATAATCCCCCGCTATCAACGTGCCATGACTTTCCTTGATCAGGGTTAATTGAATTTCAGGATGCTGGTGAAGATGATCGTACAGGTGAGGCATATCATCTACCTGAACTTTAAACGCTTCTTCAACATTTTTTGGGATCTGGAACGGTACAATCTTCATGGTACTAAATTAGTTTAAAAGCCAATTGATCATCTAAAAACTTGCTAAAATAGTATCGGATTGGGTTAATTACTATCACGCCTGGTATCTACTGGCAACTTAGCTTTGCCTAAAAATCTTTATATGGCTTTTGAATGGAAAGGGGTTTTCCCGGCTCTGCTTACGCCGTTTACCCCGGATGAAAAACTTGACCTTGATATGTTTGAAAAGAACCTGGCCGCACAGGTGGAAGCCGGCATTCACGGGATTATCATCGGTGGTTCATTGGGAGAGGCCAGCACAGTCACGGAGAAAGAAAAAGAAGAGCTTGTTGAATTTTCGGTAGAATACCTGAACGAAGATATTCCTGTCATCATGAATATTGCCGAAAGCACCACGATTGATGCGATTAAGCAGGCTGACAATGCAAGAAAATGGGGAGCAGACGGAATCATGCTGCTGCCACCCATGCGCTATAAGACAGATGACCGCGAAACCATCACTTACTTTAAGGCCGTGGCGAATTCGACTGAACTGCCCATCATGATCTATAATAATCCGCATGATTATAAAATTGATTGCAGGCCTGAAATGTTCGATGAATTGGTCGAATGCGCAAACATTACAGCATTGAAAGAGAGTTCAAGAGACGTTACTAATCTCACAAGAATGAAAAACCGTTTTGGTGAAAGGATAAAAGTTCTATGTGGTGTGGATACGCTGGCGATGGAAGAACTATGCCTGGGCGCTGACGGTTGGGTTGCCGGGCTTGTTGATGCATTTCCAAAGGAGACCGTGGCTATTTATAATTTGGTCAAAGCAGGCAAGATCGAAGAGGCGACCCGGATTTATCGGTGGTTTATGCCTTTACTTGAGTTGGACGTTCATTCGAAGCTTGTTCAGTATATCAAGTTGGCAGCAACCCAAACGGGTATTGGCAGTGAATATGTCAGGGCACCAAGATTAATGTTAGCAGGAAAGGAGAGGGAACGGATCCTAAAGATCATCAACGATGGAATTGCTTCAAGGCCAGCGATCAAACCAATGGATGCTTTTGCACATTAACTGAAGTGATTTTTTTAAACTGATTAGCCGGGAGAATATTTTATGATACGACTTATCAATTTTATTATTCTTTGTTCTGTGGTCATCATCCTCCCGGCATGTGACCTGGTAATGTACCCGATCAGTAAAAAGATTCATGAAATTGACAACAGGGGAGTTAAAGGAGGATTAGTGATCGATGAATCGGGACATTATCTTCAATATAAGGACGGCAATCCTTTTTTCTGGCTGGGTGATACAGGATGGGAATTGTTTCACCGGTTGAGAAAAGAGGAGATAGAAAAGTATATTGAGAACAGGCGGCAAAAAGGTTTTAATGTAATTCAGGCGGTGATATTTGCCGAGTTCGATGGTTTGCGGAAACCAAATCAATACGGAGAGGTTCCACTGAAAAATCTTGACCCGACAAAACCCAATGAGAAATATTTTGAATTGGTAGACTGGACAGTAAAACTGGCGAAAGAAAAAGATATGTTTATGGGTTTATTGCCAACCTGGGGGGATAAGGTAACAAAAATGTGGGGTGAGGGCCCGGTGGTTTTTGACCAGGGTAACGCATACATTTATGGTTACTTTCTTGGAAAACGATATCAATATTTTAGAAATATAATCTGGATATTGGGTGGCGACAGGCCCCCGGTAACTGACTCGGCTGACTGGAGACCTAAATGGCGCGCAATGGCAAAGGGAATACGCGATGGGTCAGGACATGGCGAAACACTTTTCACCTATCATATTTCCGGCGGAGAACATTCCACTTCTTATGATTTGCATAATGAAGACTGGCTGCATATAAACACGATGCAAAGTGGTCATGGCAGCGGGCATGATGTACCTGTCTGGAATTGGATAGAAAGAGACAGAAAGCTGTTTCCTCTAAAACCTACACTCGATCTCGAACCGAATTATGAAGATCATCCCGTAAATCCCTGGCCCAAATGGGACAGCGCAAATGGATATTTTAATGACTATGATGTTCGCAAACAAACATACCGTTCCGTTTTTGCAGGAGCCTGTGGAGTGACATACGGTCATCATGCTGTGTGGCAATTCTGGAGTTCAAGAGAAGAAAAAATAAACCATGCTGATCGTTATTGGACCGAAGCAATTGATCGTCCCGGTGCCTTCCAGGTAGGATATTTGAGAAAACTAATTGAATCAAGATCAGTAACAGGCAGAGTTCCTGATCAATCGATCATTAGATCAGGACAGGGCGATAAAGCTGAATATGCAACAGCTTTCAGAGACAAGGACAACGGTTACTGCATGGTTTACCTGCCTGTAGGAAAGCAAGTGTCATTGGACCTTAGTTTTATTGCAGGCAAAGAGATAACTGTATGGCTATTTAATCCACGAACCGGGTCATCATCGAAGCCGGCAACATTTGCAAAGACCGAGGTCAGAGATTTTGCCCCGCCGGAAACGGGTGTGGGAAAAGATTGGGTCCTCGTTATTGATGACGCGGAAAAAAAATATAGAGAACCCGGAAAATAAATTATCATGTTTAAAGATGCGGCTACAAGCGAGATTGACCTTGTGATGCAGGACTCATGGTTTGCATTTCACCAGTACAGGAAATTAAGCCTGAAACAACGAGCAGATTTTATGCGGGCTATTGCAATTGAAGTCGAAGCTTGTGGTTATGCATTGATTGAAACTACGATGAGGGAAACAAATCTTCCCGAGGCAAGATTAAGAAATGAAAGAGCAAGGACAATTTTTCAATTGAACTCTTACGCCGATGCGTGTGAACGTGGTGAATGGCTTGAAGCCAGGATCGATACGGCAATCCCGGATAGAAATCCGCCTAAGCCTGACCTGAGAAAGATGTTGGTTCCTTTAGGGCCCGTTGTTGTATTTGGCTCATCAAATTTTCCTTTTGCTTACTCCACTGCAGGCGGTGATACTGCCTGTGCATTAGCAGCAGGCTGCCCCGTTATTGTAAAAGCACACCCTGCACATCCGCAAACTTCAGAAATTGTGGCGAAGGCAATCTTAAAGGCAGCTGATAAATGCAACATGCCAAAAGGGATTTTTGCTCACGTGCATGGAGTTTCTTTCGAAGTTGGTAAAACGCTGGTGATGCATCGGCATACAAAGGCGGTTGGTTTCACCGGTTCATTTATCGGAGGTAAACAATTATTTGATTGGGCAAATCAACGTAAAGACCCGATTCCTGTTTTTTCAGAAATGGGAAGCATCAACCCCGTTTTCCTTTTACCGGGTAAGTTAAAAACATCTTCTGCGGATATTGCAAAGATGTATGCCGGCTCGATTACATTAGGTGTTGGACAATTTTGTACAAACCCGGGTTTGATCATCGGTATTGATAGCGAAGAATTAAGAACTTTTGTTCACGATCTCGGAAAAGCAATTCAACAATCCACGCCCGCCTTAATGCTTCACCCCGGCATTGCGAAATCGTATAAAGAAAAAAAAGGAAATGCCCTGTTGCAGGAGGATGTGCATCTTGTAGCCGAATCAAAAACAGAGGTAAAAGAAAATGAAGGGTTGCCAACAATTGCGACTGCAAGTGGCCAGGCATTCTTAAACAATCCTGTTCTTCACCAGGAAGTATTTGGTCCATATTCATTGGTTATCCGTTGTAAAGACATGAATCAAATGGTTGAGGTAGCCAAACACCTGGAAGGTCAGCTTACTTCAACATTGATGGCTACGGAGAACGACATCAGGGACAACGATGAATTAGTTGAGGCGGTTAAAAATATTTGCGGCCGGTTTATTCTAAATGGTGTTCCTACCGGTGTTGAAGTTTGTTTGAGCATGCAACATGGAGGGCCGTTCCCGGCCACCACTGATTCAAGATTCACGAGTGTAGGTGCTGATGGAATAAAAAGATTTGCGAGGCCGATTTGTTTTCAAAACTGGCCGGATGAATTGTTACCTGACGAATTGAAAGATGAGAATCCGCTGGGAATTTGGAGGACAATTAATAATGAACTAACAAAATAAGCTAGGAGGTAAAAAGAGAAAAGGAGATAAAAAGAGATTCCCCAAAAACTCCTTGTCTCTTTTTCTCCTTTAATCTCTTAGCCAAAAAATAAGCTAAGAGGCAAAAAGAGAAAAGGAGGCAAAGGGAAATTTTACTATTAACTCCTTTTTCTCTTTTTCTCCTTTAATCTCTTAGCCAAAAAATAAGCTAAGAGCTAAAAAGAGAAAAGGAGATAAAAAGAGATTCACCAATAACTCCTTGTCTCATTTTCTCCTTTATTCTCTTAGCCAAATAAAACCATATATGAAGAAGCTTGCTTTTTTATTAATTCCACTCTCCTTGCTTGGTCAGACTGACCGGCCGACTACCGGTGCGGAAAAGCTTGCCGCATTTGAAAAACAAAAACAAATGCTTGCCCAATCACCTTATAAAAATTTAAAATGGAGATTGGTTGGCCCTGACATTCGAAGTGGTCGTAGCACCGATGTAGAAGGAATTACGGGTGATTCAAACATTATTTATGCTGCATTTGCAACAGGGGGCCTATGGAAGACGGAAGATGCCGGTAATACATGGAAGCCAATCTTTGATAAAGAAGCCACTCAATCGATCGGTGATATTGCGTTGGCTCCATCTGATAAGAATATTTTATATGTAGGAACAGGTGAAGCCAATATTTTCCGTGCGTCATTGCCCGGGATCGGTATGTACAAGTCGACAGACGCGGGAAAGACGTTCAGGCATATCGGGCTGGCAAATACAGGAACGGTTGCGAGGATCATCGTTCATCCAAAGAGTCCAAATATCGTTTATGTAGCAGCAAGCGGAAATGAATGGACGTATAATAAAGATCGTGGCGTATATCAGACGAGTGATGGCGGCAAAACATGGAAGAAAATTTTGTCTGAAAACGAAAAAAGCGGATGTATTGACCTGGTAATGGACCCGAAGGACCCAAAAACGTTATATGCTTCGTTCTGGAATCGGGTTCGGAAAAGATGGAGTGATCCTGTGCCTGAAGACGGCGACTTTATTTATAAAACAACTGATGGGGGAAAAACCTGGAAAAAAATAGTAAATGGCTTGCCTGATACAAAAAATACAGGTCGCGTTGGGATTGCTATTTCAAATTCAAATCCCAATGTCTTGTATGCGTTTGTCGATGATCATAATAAGAAAAGAGACCCGCGGCCAAATGAATTTGACAGCTATGAGAGAAAAGTTCAAAAAGTCGTTATCGGCGGTTCCGTTTACAGAAGTAATAATAGGGGTGAGACGTGGCAAAAGCAGGGTGAGATACATGATTTTTTCACACCGTTTTCGGGTACTTATGGTTGGGTATTTGGACAGATCATCGTTGATCCAAAAGACGAAAATGAAGTATATGCCTTTGGTGTAACAAAAGCGATCAGCCGTGATGGCGGCAAAACCTGGAAGAACTGGCTTCCTGCAGATACAACTGGCGACTGGACACATGGTGACAATCATGCTATGTGGATCGATGAAAACAATCCTGATCGCATGATCGTAGGTAATGATGGCGGTATTACGATCACCTATAACAGTGGAGTAA
>DASTIZ010000442.1:0-3983 GCA_035717045.1 Chitinophagaceae bacterium | reverse complement strand
GATGGGACGATAAGTGTGGCTCTGGAAAAAAATTCGGAGAAGCTTACACTACCACTTATAATACAATCAGTTCTTCGTCTTCAAAAACGATGGTTAGAAATCTTGCAGCAGGCGAAAGTACCTGAAAATTGATCATTGTGTGTTGTCCAAAGGACTCGCCAATGGAGTCCTTCGGACCTTCGGAGAGTCATTCGCATTTTTAGTTAAGACTCAAGATTCAAGTAACAAGATTCAAGGCTCAGGTTTGCACTTCCGGAATTTGAAAATTGATCATCGATATTGAATCTTGAGTCTTTGGTATTTTTAGTTAAGACTCAAGATTCAAGAATCAAGATTCAAGGCTCAGGGTTGCACTTCCGGAAGACTTGGAAATTGAATATTGACTCTTGGGTCTTTCGCTTTTTCAGCTAAGGCCCCTGGAACAGCGAACTAGATGGCCGATGGTACTGCACCACAATGCGGGAGAGTAGGTTGAAGCCATATTTATTAAGAGAGCCTTTCACAAATGAGGGGCTTTTTTGTTTACTATAACGAGCAGAAGAGATAAGCTGGAGCTGTGACCGGCGAGAGACGAGTTTCGGCTTCGTAGCTCGCAGCTCACAGCTGATGAAACAGGACGTTGGTTAGATTTCATTCATTTTATTTCGTCGACAGATCATGTTCATTAATAATTTTATTAAATTAGTATCAAATGTCGAGGGTTGTATAACTATTACGAAAGGGTAATATCCCGCCCGGAAATTTATAACCAGCTTGCGTGCAGGGAACTCCTGTTTGTTCATTATAAATGCCCGATGGAGGTGAACATACAGGATAGCTGGTCGCACCATAATTATATCCAGTATATATTGACCGGTAAAAAAGCGTACCACACTCCCGGCCGGTCCTGGCTGATGAAAGGTGGGGATGCTTTTTTTGTGAAGAAAGGAGCCTGCATTATCGAAAAGTTTTTTGAAGAACCCCTCTGCATCATGACCTTTTTTATTCCCGATTCCTACCTGCAGTCTTTTTTGCGGGACAATGATTCATTAAGGCGCGTCGGCCAGGCAGAACATCATAAAAATGAATTGCTCATACCGTTGCGGGTGACCAGCATCATGACCGCTTATTTTGAATCACTCATTCCTTATTTTTATTCGGAAGTAAAACCATCGGAAGATCTCCTGGAACTGAAATTTCGTGAACTGTTGCTTAACATTCTTGACAACCCTGAAAACGATGAGCTGAAAATCTACATGCTGCATCTTCTTTCACCGCAGTATGAATCCTTTCAGCAGGTAATGGAGGTCAACTGTCTTTACAATCTGTCGCTTCAGGATTATGCCAAAATGCTAAACTTTAGTTTGTCATCGTTTAAGCGGCATTTTATTTCTGTGTATAAAACTACACCTGGTCACTGGCTACAGGAGCAAAAATTGAAGCACGCCTACCACCTTCTTGTGAGCACCGCTAAACCGATAAATGATATTTCTTTTGAAAGCGGATTTGAAAGCAGCACTCACTTCAGCCATCTTTTTAAAAAACGGTTTGGCCTTTCCCCATTAAAATACCGTAAGGAAAACGAAATCTCCCGGGTTTCCTGAAATTGAACTTTTCTGATAGCAAATTGAACTTTATAAACAGGCCTTAGGAAAGGGGCAAATCTAATTTTGTTACAGGCTTTCTGCAATCCGCCATAAAATTATTCTCTCTTAAAAACCTGTGTATGAAAAAGCAAAAGATGTATTCGGTTTCATTATTCATTGTCCTGGTTGTTATTTTTTTAGGAGGAAAGCAAACCGGGAGCAAAGGAAAAAATAACAAAATGCCTGCACCGGTATCGGTCATCAAAGTAGGCTGCTCAGTGCAGGCTAAAACTTATTCATCGGATGTGGCTATTCGTTGGGCCGATATGCAACTGGAACTGATCCGTACCAGTTCACCTTTTATCGGCGGATTACCCGCGTCACTACCCTTTGCTTATACCGGTATAGCGTTGTATGAAGCGGTGGTGCCCGGAATGCCGGCTTACCAGTCATTGTCAGGACAACTAACCGATATGCCAGTTATGCCAAAGTCTGATCCGGGTTTTGCCTATTACTGGCCTGCCTGCGCCAATGCGGCTTTGGCGGCGATGAACCGTAACTTTTTTCCCAATACCTCTGATGTTAATAAAGCGGCAATGGATGCGCTCGAAAATGAACTGAATGCAGTATATAAGACAGAAGCAGGAAAGGAAGTATTTCAACGCTCTGTGCAATTTGGCAAGGCTATCGCACAATTGATTTTCGACTGGTCAAAAATTGACGGCGTTGCCAACGCCAATGCACCTTACACTCCGCCTGTGGGGCCGGGGCTCTGGGCGCCAACGCCTCCTTCATTTGCACCGGCTTTCGGACCTTATTGGGGAAAAAACCGGCTGATGGTGGCCGGTAGTTTGGATGGCAGTGAACCCGATGCTCCTCCGGCATATTCCACCGATCCTTCTTCCGACTATTACCAGATGGCGAAAGAAGTGTATGATATTTCCCAGGCGTTGACTCCGGATCAAACCGCACTGGCATTGTTCTATCGTGACAATCCCGGTTTTGGTGACGGGCATTACCTGTCGATATTAAAACAGGTACTTGAACACGAGAAACCGAAGCTTGATCTGGCGGCAATCGTCCTTGCAAAGACAGGCATTGCCTGTGTAGACGCAGGCATTGGTTGCTGGAGAACAAAATTTCAATATAACCAGCAACGTCCCATAAAGTATATACGGGAAGTATTGGGTCATCCTGAATGGAATACATTGTTCGACACGCCGCCTTTCCCTGATTTTCCGTCGGGCCATTCCACTATTGCGGGATCGTTTGCAGAAATACTCAAAGGTTTTTTCGGAAGCAATTACCATTTTACCGATCACACGTATGATTATCTCGGCATGCCACCACGTTCTTATAATTCTTTTGATGAGTTGGCAAAGGAGATTGGCGATTCCCGGGTGTATGCCGGCATTCACTTTCGCTATTCCTGTGAAAAGGGATGTGAGCAGGGAAGGAAGATCGGACAGAACATTGAGCAAAAGCTACGTTTCAAAAGATGAAATGAACCATAAAAAATTTCGAGAGAAGCAAGAAACAAGATTCAAGGCTCAGGTTTTTGTTCTATTGGAAAGTACCTGAAAATTGATCATTGAATATTGAGTCTTGAGTCTTTTCCCATTTTTCAGTTAAGACTCAAGATTTAAGAAACAAGATTCAAGGCTCAGGTTTGTTCTTCCGGAAAATACTTGAAAATTGATCATTGAATATTGTCCAAAGGACTCCTTCGGAGAATCTGGAGTCATTCGCATTTTTAGTTAAGACTCAAGATTCAAGAAACAAGATTCAAGACTCAGGTTTGTTCTTCCGGAACTTGAAAATTGATAATTGAATATTGTCCAAAGGACTCCTTCGGAGAATCTTGAGTCTTTTCACATTTTTCAGTTAAGACTCAAGATTCAAGAAACATGATTCAAGGCTCAGGTTTTACTGGGAGACTTTTTTGTTTTTGGTTATGAAATTGAAAGTAAGGCTTAGAAAATAATATCCGCCATTAAACCCGAAAGGTGAAGCTTCAGGGCTGTATATCCAACCGCCTTGCGCAGTATTTTCAAAATGTTTTAAACGATCAGGATAAATATTGGCAACATTGTTAGCTCCGAGTGTCAGCGTTGCCCATGTTTTTAATGAGTAAGTCAAACTGATATCAGTTAAGATCTTCGGGGAAAAAGTTTCTGCCGGTAAACCCAAAGGAGCGATCATTGTTTCTCCAAAACGGGTATTACGAATATTCAATTTTGTTTTTCCTGCCCGGTATGCCATAGATAAAATGATCTTACTGCCAGGCTGTCCTTTTTCGATTCTCGTGATTGCTTCAGCATTGAAAAGTGTGTTTGAGCTCTGTGAATCTATCGCAAGCTTATCACTTGTTTTAATAGAACCAAAAAGACCGGTGGAATTAAAATTTGCTGCAAGACT
>DASTIZ010000441.1:0-4982 GCA_035717045.1 Chitinophagaceae bacterium | reverse complement strand
ATAAGTACCATCTTCCATTGAACTCACAAAGCGAATGGTGCGATGTCCAGCCAACAACCGGGTTTAATATTCTTCCCGCATAGGTGAATGGCCCGTAAGGTTTGTCACCCATTGCATAACATATATAATGAGTATCACCCGTGGAATAAGAAAAATAATAGTTGCCTTTATACTTATGCATCCATGATGCCTCAAAAAATCTTCGTTCATTATCCCCCTGGAGAAGCGGTTTACCGTTGTCATCAATGATAACGACATCTTTTGGATCTTCGGCAAACCCGAGCATATCATTTGTTAACCGGGCCACTTTGGCACATAGTGCCGGTTCATCATCTCCCGGCAAATGGACAAGCGGGCCTTCACCTTCAGGTTTAAATATTCCGGTTCTCCAGCGTTGCAATTGACCACCCCAAATTCCGCCGAAATACATATAATAAGATCCATCATCATCTTTAAAAATTGCAGGATCTATTGAAAAACTTTTTTCAATTGCCATAGGTTGAGGCGCAAACGGACCTTCGGGCCTTGAACCAGTTGCTACACCGATACGAAAAATTCCGTCATGATCTTTTGCCGGAAAGTATAAGTAGTACGTTCCATCTTTTTCTGCAGCATCTGGCGCCCACATTTGCTTTTTGGCCCATTTCACATCTTTTATATGTAAAGCGATCCCATGGTCTGTTGCCTCTTTATCCAAAGGTGAATCCATTGACAATACATGATAATCTTCCATCGCGAAATGACTTCCCAGGTCATCGAATGGAGTATCATTCTCAATGTCATGAGAAGGATAGATATAAATTCTTCCATTAAAAACATGTGCAGAAGGGTCTGCCGTATAGATATGTGTAACTAACGGCTGGGAAATCGCTTTTCTATGCAATTCATCAAAGTCAATATGGTCAATCGGGTCTTCTGGCATATACAAATGATAAGTTTTAAATTCTCCTTAGTTTTAAATCAGACTCAATCTGCACTTCCATTTTCTTATTTATTTTATATAAGAACAGGAGGGCTGCGCCGACAAGGAATGGAACAGATGGATAAACGCTTACCAGCATCCTGGCACCCTCGATCGCCGAGGCTGGTTGCACAGCATCACTATTCGGTACATAGTTATAAAGCCCGAGGATCCATGCCAGCAGGGAGCTTCCCACGCTTAAGCCGACCTTTAGTCCAACCATCATGGCTGAAAAAATGATCGCGGTAGCCCGACGATTGTTCTTCCATTCACTGTAATCTGCCACATCGGCGATCATGGCCCATAACAACGGTATGGTAATTCCATAAAAAAAGCCATGCAATATTTGCGAAATAAACATCAGGGCTACCGATTGCGGCGGGTAGAACGCAAAAAAGAGAATGAATAAAGTTGAAATGAATAATGCAATGCCAAATACATCCCGCTTACCATATTTATCGGCAAGGGGTTTTGATAAAGTAATACCAATGATCATAAAAATAATGCCGCCGGCATTAAACAGTCCAAAACCCGCAGAGACAGGGTCCTCACCAAAAAAATTCAACCCGGCACCGGATAACGCGCTTGTTATCGGATTAATAAAGCTTGCCAGGCTGTCGCTATCAACATAGTTTTTGAAATAATAAACATAAGAACCACCTTTCATCGCAAGTGTAATAAACACCAGTGTTGTCAGGATAAGCATAATGATCCATGGTCTGCTTTTAAACAAGTCACGCAAATCTTGCCCGATGGTTGACTCCTGTTCCGGTTTGGGTACGATACGTTCTTTGGTAGTAAAAAAAGTAACCAGTAACATAATTGTTCCAATAACAGCCAGCCATGTCATTACTTTTTCAATACCTGCCGCCTTATTTCCACCACCTGCACTTTCTATTATCGATAGCATGAACACCTGGACAAAGAATTGCGCAAACATTACCGCGACGAAACGATAGGCTGACATGCTGTTTCTTTCTTTCATATCGCCGGTTATGACTCCACTCAATGCGCCGTACGGAAGATTGTTGGCAGCATACAATAGCAGCAATAGGGTATAAGTTACTACCGCATAGATCAGTTTTCCTTTGTACGAAAAATCGGGAGTGCTGAAAGCAAGTAAGGCTACAACCCCAAGGGGAACTGCGGTCCACAAGATCCAGGGTCTGAATTTGCCCCATCTTGAGCGGGTCCTGTCGGCCAGGGCGCCGATAAGTGGATTGAATCCGAATGCCGCAACGAGACCAACCACAAGAATTATAGCCGAAGCATGTTCGGCTTTGATGCCGTAGATGTCGGTATAAAAATAGGCGAGGTAAGTTACCAGCGTTTGAAATACCAGGTTGGCGGCAAGGTCACCAAGACTATATCCTATTTTTTCAACAACAGAAAGCTTTTGGGAGTTCGTATTCATTGTACCTGGTTTGAAATTAGAATGGTTTCTTGTCTTCCGTTGGTTTGGTTTTCAATTCAATCACTTTGTAATAAGCAGGCTTGGGTTTGAATTGCCTGTCGAATAATAATGGATAATTTGTTCTGCCACGAACCGGCCAATTGTTTAACCAACTTTGCCCGTCATTAACTCCCCAAAAAGTGACACGATCAATCTTATCCTTGTGTTTTAAAAACAGCTTAAATAAGTTTTCATAATCCATCGCGAGTTGGCGTTGTACGCTATCAGGTAAGCCATTCACATAAGGGTTCAATGCAGGATTTGATGCTACCCGCTGACCCACATCAGCGCCCTGGAAATTGCGGGGTAACACTTCAATGTCCAATTCAGTAAACGCCACTTTAATGCCCAGCGCAGAATACTCAAGAATACTTTCTTCAATGTCTTTAAAGGGTACACGACCGGCATGCCAGTGCCCTTGTATACCAACACCATCAATACGAACACCGGCAGCCTGGATCTTCTTTATTATTGAAATAGCGCCGGCCCGTTTCTTTGGTTGCTCAATATTGTAATCGTTGTAATACAATTCTGTATTAGGTGCTGCTTTTTGCGCCAAACGAAATGCTTCTGTAACATAATCATCTCCCAGTTTATTTAAAAAAATAGATTTCCGCATCGACCCGTCCTCCTCCAACGCTTCGTTCACGACATCCCAGGAGGCGATCTTTCCGTCATAACGGCTGGCAACAGTAGTGATATGATCCGTAAAGAACTGTCTCACGGAATCCGCATCCTTCAAATTGCGCGCAAATGCAGGCAACTGGCTATGCCAGATCAATGTGTGCCCATTTACCTTCATGTTATATTTTTTTCCATACGCGGCAATTTTATCCGCCAGGTCAAAATTGTACCGATTCCATTCAGGATGAATGATCTCAGCCTTCATAATGTTTTCAGGCGTTATTGCATTGAATTCAGTTGGTACTAAAACGGCTGCGTTCGGTTCTTTTTCTTCTATTTGTTGACTGCTTAGTGCCGCGCCGATAAGGAAATCATTCTTATAAACTTCTTTCAAAGAAGTTGAATTTACCGACGAACTCACTTTTTTGCTGCCTGCGCATGCATACAGTAAGCTAACAACGATGAAAGCTAAAACTAAATTTCTTTTACTCATTGTGATGATTTTTAAAAATAAATATGGCGCGTTTCATTTCAACACCCTGGTTTCCGGCGGACCTAAATAACTGGGCTTCATTCCACCAAAATCTAAAACCAGCTTTTGCAAAACCAATCCGGAATTCACCATCCAGTATTTCACCTTATGTTTTCCCGGCTTGTCGATTTTGTGAGTGGATGTTTTTATAATTATATTTTCTGCCACCCATTTGTTCCAGATGCCGCTTATGCTGTTCTTATCTTCCTTATTAATGCTGATAATTTGTGGTCTTTCATCATCTACGGATATAGCATACTCCAATCCATTTTCAGTACCATGAAAATTCAAAGTGGGGGAGAAGTAAGCGTGGATGGTAAAGTCATGGTCGCTGTACGTATGAAATTCATATATGAGATGTGGTGAGTGGCCGCCCGCTTTCTGTTCTTTGGCAGTAACAGGAAAGCTTGTAATTGCATCACCTGTTCTTCCATGATCAGGTAAAACTTTCCAAATGATGTTGTTTGCATTTACCGCTTCTGTGAAATGGGACGCGTCGACTGAAACATAATTATCTTTTTCATAAAAAATATTCCGGGAATTACTTTTAATTGTATCAGACCAACGATTCATCTCTTTGATTGTGATTTTTTGTTTTTCAACTAAAGAGTCCGAAGGAACATATTTTACCTCCGGCATCTTTTGGCGGATTGGTTGTTGCCAGTAAGTATATCCGATATGAGTCTGGCTCATCATGTGGTTCCACTTGCCATTCTTTAACTGATGATACTGTAAGGTGATTAACGAATCATTGGTATAAAGTTGTTTGACCTTATCAGCGTATTCATTGGCGACTTGATGTTTATTGGTATAAGCGTCCCGGTTCAGAGCCACATGGTAATACAGATCATAAAGATTGGCCATTGCCCTTACCGGATGCAGCACCAACTGAAAATAAGCGTCCCGATAGTCCGCAGGCAGAATGTTATTGATGATTTCGGCCTTGTCAAGCAGGTCATCATACTCTTTCACTACGCTTGCAAACTCACTATAGTTGTAAAGGCTGTATGTATTCTGATCAAGTAGCTCAGGTTTTCTTCTTCCATTGTATTTTGAATACTTCGAAATTATCTCCGCAATTTCTATTGCATATTTATCTCCAAATTGTGCTGCCGCCCATTGCTCAGTATATTTTTGAAGATCATCTGCACCGATCTTTTCAGGATCCCATGCATAATCCAGCCAGAACGAAATAGGGAATTCCATTGGCTTAATATCCCCGACATTCACAATCCAGATTTGTTTTACCCCGTACTCATAAGCCAGATGCATTTGTTCCCAAACCCTGGATATTGGATTTGTATTTAACCACTTATAGTTTCTTGGACCTCCTACATAATCGAAATGGTAATAAATTCCATACCCGCCTTTTCGCGGAGGATCTGTCAATTTTGGAAGTTTGCGAAGATTGC
>DASTIZ010000440.1:0-3500 GCA_035717045.1 Chitinophagaceae bacterium | reverse complement strand
TCCCATTGCGATCGTATATGGAATTTTTGTTTGGTTGTTTATGAGATATGTGGTGCTGAACTATATTTCAACGATAAAGATCAGGCCGATCGGAGGACAGGAAGCCACAATCAATGCAATTATTGCTGCGGGTATCTTAATTGTCTGTATTGGTTTGCCCAATGCCTTCCTGGCGAGAAAATATGTAAAGGCAAATCATCTAACTTAGCCATTGATGAAACTGTTCAGAACCGATTCACAACACCCGGATTTTTTCTACCTCGTCGCCCGACTTGATGCCTTATTAGCTGAGCTGGATGGAGAAGAGCATGCATTTTATAACAGCCTGAATAAAATAGATAAGCTAAAGCAGGTTGTTATTGCTTATGAAGATGACAAGCCCGTTGGCTGTGGTGCCATTCGTGAACTTGATGCAAAGACCATGGAAGTAAAAAGAATGTACACCCTCGAAGAATACAGGGGCAAAGGTATTGCGACAAAAATTTTAGCTGAACTGGAAAGATGGGCGGCAGAACTGCATTGTAATAAATGTGTTTTGGAAACCGGTAAAAGACAACCGGATGCTATCGCACTGTATAAAAACCGCGGATACCGGCCTATTCCTAATTATGGGAAGTACGTCAATATGGATAATAGCGTTTGTTTTGAGAAAGAGCTGAAATGAACAGAATTTTAATTCTTATTGTTCTCTGCATTTTCCCTTTCCTTCAATCTTTTGTAATTATGATCGTAGATAGAAAATAATAGTGTTTGGCAACCATCTCACCAAACAGATACCGGGAAAGATTTTAGTGAGGCTGAAATCTGTAATGCAATTAAAGAAGCTGCTATGCATACAAAACCAAGGTTCAGGGAAAATAAGTATGGAGTCTTGAAAAAGCAGCATATCATCCGATCCCGCCCTTAAGAAAGCACTGGCATTATGGATGAATGAAAAAAACTATGAATGGCCGATCAACTCCTGCGCCTTTACCATGATTGCGTTCGTAAGTTTTGCGTTTACCCAATTGATCTCTTTATCTTTTCTAAACCATGTCATTTGCCGTTTGGCATATTGTCTTGTATTTTTCTTGATTTCTTCAATAGCGGCTGGGAGGCTGAGCTTACCGTCGAGGTGTTCAAATATTTCAGAATAACCAACTGTTTGCAGTGCATTATTATCCCGGTATTCTTCCAAGGAAATTACTTCCTCAACTAATCCATCATCGAGCATTTTATCTACTCTTGAATTGATGTTTTGATGCAATTCTTCTTTTGCTAGCTCCAGCCCGATCTTAGTAATATTGAAATCCCTGTCTATTTTCCCATGAGATCTGAATTCAAGAATCGATCTTCCTGTAGACTCCATCACTTCCAGGGCGCGCATCATTCTTTGCGGGTTTCGTGTTTCCCCGGCGGTAAAAAAAGCAGGATCCTTTGTCTTTATTTCCTCCCGGAGCCATGGCAATCCATTTTTCTCGTAGTCGCTGATAATTTTTTTTCTGACAGACTCATTAATTTCAGGCATTCTGTCAAGCCCTTCTGTAAATGCTTTTATGTAGAGACCTGTACCCCCCACCATTACGATGGTATCGTGATCCCGGAAAAGTTCGTTGGCCTTCTTCAAAGCATATTGCTCAAAAAAAGCCGCGTTGACTTTTTCAGTCAACGAATGTGAGGCGATAAAATGATGAGGAACTTCTTCCAATTCCCATTTTGAAGGTCTTGCGACGCCGATGTTCAATTCCTTAAAACATTGCCTGCTATCTGCCGAAATGATCTCCGTATGAAAATGTTTTGCCAGTGCAATTGCAACAGTCGTCTTCCCAACAGCGGTCGGCCCGCAAATGATAAAGACCGTTTTTTTATGAGAGTTCATTAATAATTATTAATTAATAATTATTAATTTCTAGATTTGTTCTTCTTCTTCATCAACACCATTCTCGCCAAACGTGGTATCCTCTCCCTCTTCATCCTTTTCCGCAAAACCTTCCGTTCCTTTTGTGAGATCATATTTTTCTTCGACGTCGGCAAATTTTTCGCCCAACAGTCCTTTTGTTCCATACTGGCTCGGAGCGATTCCTTCCACACGGATGGTAGCCGGGTAACTCAACTTGGCATTTTCTTCTTTTGAAACATTTATGAGTTCAATCAAGAAACTCCAATTTTTGTTGAAATCATAATTGTAAATAAACTTTTGCCCGGGATTCTTAATCTCGCTGCCCACTGTAGTTTCCTTCATCAATAAAGGAGGGGCTTTGTATTCTTTATCATAAACTTCCAGGGATATTTCTCTTCCCCGTTGCCAATGATCATTGCTTCTAAAGAAAGTGGCCTTGTGCTTATTGTCAAATTCATAAGCCCTGAGAATAGCCTCATGCAGTTCGAAAAAATTCTGAGTATGGCGGATCGCCACATCACGATAAATGCTATCGTCATCTTCAAAATAAACTCTGAACTTTAAAATTGCCATGCTCAAATTTACGACTTTAGTCCTGATGTAAATCGGGACCTGATTGGGGTCCCGAAGGCTATCGGGATCGGATTTTGCTTTCGGATTTTACGGGCTTAATATTTAATTCTTTTGCCTTTTCAAGCATAAAGCTGTAGGCATCATCATAATTATTAGGAATCACACCATCCAATATCGCATCCTTTATTGCATCTTTGATTATTCCAACCGGTTTTGACGGTTTTAATCCAAAGATCTCCATGATCATCTCACCGTTGATCGGTGGTTGCCAGTTACGAATACGATCTTTTTCTTCTACTTCCTCGCAACGTTTTCTAACCAGTTGGAAATTTCCCATGTACTTCTTCACCTTCCATTTATTCTTCGAAGTGATGTCCGCCTCGCAAAGCATCATGAGTGCATCAAAATCCTCGCCAGCGTCAAACAATATGCGACGAATAGCAGAGTCTGTAATATTTTCTTTTGTTAAACTTATCGGTCGCAAATGAAGTTCGACAAGCTTGCGGACAAATTTCATCTTTTCGTTCAGTGGCAATTTCAACCGGGTAAAAATTTTGGGGACCATTCTCCCACCCACCACCTCGTGTCCATGAAATGTCCATCCATGGCCTTCATCAAATCTTTTCGTTACGGGTTTGGCAATGTCATGCAATATGGCGGCCCAACGCAGCCATGTATCATTGGTTTTTTCAGCTACATTATCCAGCACTTTCAGCGTGTGATAAAAATTATCCTTATGCCCGATACCATCTTTATATTCGGCACCGGCAAGATCCACCATTTGAGGGAAAATAATATGCAACAGCCCTGATTGATATAACAGGTCAAAACCAATGGAAGGTTTTGGGCTGTCTATAATTTTTATGAGTTCATCCGTAATTCGTTCCTGCGAAACTATACTGATGCGGTCGGCGCTATCCTTAATTGCCTGGAAAGTTTTTTCTTCAATAATAAACCCAAGTTGTGAAGCAAACCGGGTAGCTCTCATCATCCGAAGCGGATCATCACTGAATGTTTGCATTGGATCAAGAGGGGTACGAATGATCTT
>DASTIZ010000439.1:0-6763 GCA_035717045.1 Chitinophagaceae bacterium | reverse complement strand
CGCTTCAAATGTGAAGGACTAAGCTAAGAATAATTTGGAGGAAACAGAAGTCAATATTCTTTCCGGTAACTCGCCGCAACGCTACCGTTCAGACCAACGATCGGGGCCTTCCTTTTTTCGATCCTTATCTCCACTTCTTTTATTACGTCATACTTTGCGTAGATCTTTTCAGCAATTGACTGAGCGACCGTTTCGAGCAAGTCACGTGGCTGGTTCATTTCTTCTTTAACAATTTCAAATAAAGCAGCGTAGTTCACCGTTTCATTTATCGAGTTAAGCCCATGATCCTCCGCAGGAAATTTTGCAAATACATCAACCACAAATTCACCACCCACCTTCTTTTCCTCTTCATACAAACCATGAAAAGAATAAAACTGCAAACCTCTTAACTCTATTGTGAACTGCCCCATGAATTTCGTTTGAAGTCAAACGTCAGACTCAGACGTCAGACGTGAATACTTGAACTAATGCAATCCTTTCGCGCCAAGCCATCTTTCCGCATCAAGTGCCGCCATACAGCCACTGCCGGCAGCCGTCACCGCCTGGCGATAAACTTTATCCTGCACATCACCACTGGCAAATACACCTTCCAGGTTTGTTCTTGACGTGCCGGGTATAGTTTGGATATAACCGGCTTCATCCATAGCCAGCCATTCTTTGAATATTTCTGAATTCGGCTGATGGCCGATCGCCACAAAAAATCCGCTTACAGGAATTGTTTGAACCTCACCGGTTTTATTATTCTTTATCCTCACGCCATCAACGCGCTTATCGCCTAATACTTCTTCCGTATCTGTGTTCCAGTAGATCTTAATGTTCTTAGTATTCAAAACCCGGTCCTGCATCACTTTGCTAGCGCGCATCACATCCCGGCGAATAAACATGTGAACCGTTGTACAAAGTTTGCTCAGGTACAGCGCTTCCTCAGCGGCAGTATCGCCGGCGCCAACGATGGCGACCTCTTTATTCCGAAAGAAAAATCCGTCACATACTGCGCAGGCACTCACGCCAAATCCATTCAATCGTTGCTCACTTTCCAATCCTAACCATTTCGCCGATGCACCGGTTGAGATGATCACGGCATTGGCCTCTATCCATTTCTCTTCATCGATCTCGATTTTATAAGGATGTGATGAAAAATCAACTTTGGTGGCAATTCCGTAACGAATATCAGCACCCATGCGATGCGCCTGCTTTTCAAAATGCACCATCATTTCCGGGCCCTGGACCCCATCCGCGTATCCCGGATAATTTTCTACTTCAGTTGTAATAGTTAATTGGCCGCCCGGTTGAATCCCCTGGTACAAAACAGGTTTTAAATTTGCTCGTGCCGCATAGATGGCGGCGGTGTAACCGGCAGGTCCTGATCCGATAATAAGGCAATTCACTTTCTCGTTCGTCTTTTTGTCCATTCTTTTCTTTTTTACAAAACTCCCTCTCCTTGCTTCACTCGCCTGGGGCGAGAACGCTATGACGGGAGAGGGACGAGGTATTCAGGCAAAAATAATCTAATCAATGTATCCTCGCCGTTCGCTTAATCACTATGTGAATAATCTTCATCTAACTCATCGTGGAATTATAATTGTCCGAAACTGTGGCGCATAACCTCCGAAATAACCTAAAGCGCCATTGCTGATATTGCTTAGGACTTTGGTTGGAGAACCAAATGGATTTCCAATGTTAGTATAACTGAATTCCATTGTTCGCCAGAAATCGAAAGTTGCTTTATCGATCTGGCAAAGTTTTACTGTAACGGTATCTCCTTTCTCAAATAAGGTATAATCATCGGGCAAGTCCTGTGTTCTGTCAACCCCTCTTTCTACTTCTACCTCATACGTGCTGCCATCGATCACCTGGTCGTCAAATACCGAATTAAAAGCCGGGAAGTAGCCTTCGCTATTTCTTTTTGTGAAGTACCGGATATAATCGCCAAGCCCCGGCTTATCCGTAGCCCTAACCATCACCACTGCTTTGTTTGGATCATTGCTTCCCGGGGCAGGTTTTGAAAACATGGAATCAATGCGGCGGGTAATGGTTGGGATCCGTGTGGTAGCCAGGTATTCTTTTCCCCCGGCAAGGATCCGTAACGAATACACCGTACTTTCCTGTCCCCTGAATACGGTCGATGGATTTGACGGGTCAGGGCTGTAGTAATAAAAATGGTCACCACTCGGAAGCATGACTGAATCTTCCTTAAATTTATTTGTTACGGTACCGTTTGACATATATACCTCGCCATTGTGAACGAAGCTTGCAGCAAGGATATCAGCTGTGATTTGAGCAAAATAATTCTGGCTCCTGGTTAAGATGACAACGGGCAATTCACCGGTTTCAATTGTTGCCTCGACAACGAGTTTTGGCGCAGGCTCTTCAAGTTCAAACGTGACTGCTTTTTCGCAAGATATCAGTGTAAGAGTTGCAGTAATTAAACAACACAGATGTTTCATATTCTCCTCAAAATTAATTGCTGGTGGACAGTTTCATTTACGAATATGATAAAAACAAAGAATCCCGCAATAAGCGGGACTCTTCAAGTTTAACCCATCAATTATATCACCCTAAATAAGCTTTCAATGCATTACTGTAACGGGCTTTCTGCAAACGCTTAATTGCTCTTTCTTTAATCTGGCGAATACGTTCTTTGGTAAGATCATATTTCTGCCCGATCTGTTCGATGGTAACTCCATTTTCACCATCAAGTCCAAAATAGGCATTTACGATTTCAGCTTCACGCGGAGAAAGAGATTTCAGAATACGACGGATCTCATTGCGTAATGAATCTTTCATCACGTCATCGTCGGTATCATCGCTACCTTCCAAAAGATCACCCATAGCCACGTCTTCCGCTTCATGCACAGGAGCGTCAAGACTTGTGTGACGGGTATTACTTTGGAAAATGTTGTTGATCTCTGTCTCACTCATTTCAAGGATCTCGGCTAACTCTTCTGTGCTTGGCTCTCTTTCATGTTCCTGTTCAAAAGCCATGTACGCCTTGTTAGCCTTGTTGTAGGTGCCAATTTTATTTTGAGGCAGGCGGACTAATCTGCCCTGCTCTGCCAACGCCTGCAGGATGGACTGGCGAATCCACCAAACGGCGTATGAGATGAATTTAAAGCCCTTGGTTTCATCGAAACGCTGGGCTGCTTTTATCAAACCGAGGTTACCCTCGTTGATCAGATCGCTAAGTGAAAGGCCCTGGTGCTGGTACTGCTTAGCTACAGATACCACGAAACGAAGGTTTGCCTGCACCAATTTGTCTAGTGCCCGTTGAGCATCAACCGGATTGCGATGAGCCATTTTAATTCGCTGGGCAAGTGTAGTCTCCTCTTCAGGAGTGATCATCGGAATCTTTGAAATTTCCTGAAGATACTTTTCAACTGCCTGGCTGTCTCTGTTCGTAATCTGGGTGGCAATCTTTAACTGCCTCATAATAATAAAAGTATTACAAGTGAATAAACGAAAACAAGAGTCGGTTTGTTCAAGGAAAGTTGCAAAGGGTAAGTTAATTACTACCGTCCAAGTATTGATGCAAATTTAAGCCCGAAACGCCGTTTCTCATAGCCTTTGGGGAAAAATGTTTGAACAAAGTGAATAAAACTAATGATTGATAAAAGTCAAAAGGCTACGAAACCTGCTTCAGAAGTGGATTTAAAAGAATATATTTTTTGCTCGCTAACCTATTAATTGAAATTATTTTCAAGACGACAATGAGTCAAAGCGTAGTTGCTCTGGGTCTTTTTCGTAAATATATCCAAAGAATTACGCCGGAAATTATCAATAGTGAGGAGATGAGTTCAGCCTGCGTAACCTCCATTCCGAACAGATACATTTTCGTATTTACCCTGATCTTTTCAATAAAAAACCGTTCAATACCATTTACTATTAGATAAAGAGCAAACAAAGTTCCCGGTATCTTTAACCGTTTTCTCAATGACCACAATAAAAGAAAGAGAATAAAGGCCATTACCGTCTCATAAAATGGAGTGGGATAATGAGGTTGAGCCAATTCAAAACAATATTTATCGTTACAACCCGGAATTGGGTTTGTAGGATCCATCCTGGCCACATTATTCGGATATGTATAGCCCCACATCCAGTCCGGTAACCAACTGAATGGTTTGGGATGGGTGCTTGGAATCCCCCAGTCCCCATCACCCGCAACCTGGCAGCCGATCCGACCTACCGAATAAGCCAACATAAGACCCGGCGCAGCCGCATCACTAAGATGCCAGAACCCGATCTTGTGTTTCCTGGCATACCACCAGATTGCTAAACCAGCACAGATGAGCCCTCCGTAAAAGGTCAAGCCTTCTGCAGAAAGGAGCATCCCCGGATCTTTTACGAAGTCATCCCAGTTTTCAAATGCATCAAAGAGTTTTGCACCAATTAATCCGAAGACCAATGCAAGTATTGTAATCTCGCCGACTCTATCTTGTGGCCATATCCTGATCGTTCTTAATTGAGGTTTTTGCAGAACCTGCTTTCTTTTTTCCCACCATTTCAAGCCAGCAAATAATAATCCCAGTAGGATCCCGGCCGGCCAGCTGCCTCTATCCGAAAAAATGAACGCTTGCGGATCATCAGTTACTGACTTATTCATGATGAACAACGCAAGAATCTTATACCCTAATACAAAACCAAGCAGGAAATTGAGAAGCAGATCAATAAAAGAAGCAGGTTTGCCGACCATTACTTCTACTTCTGTTGGCTGCAATAGTCCCTGGCTGCTCTTTCTTTTTAATTCAGCCGCCAGTGTAACGGCTGCAAGTATGAACGCTATCGCTACAAAAAAGCCAAATGAATTAATAAATCGAAGTGGTTGCCATTCTATTCCAAAAAGATCTCGAAAAGCATAATAAAGATTGGGATACATCAGTTGGCTATTGGTTAGTTCAAATAGTGTCGGCGAATATACAAAAAGATAATTGCGGGCACTCCCGGCCTTTCAGCCAGACCTCACCCGCATTCTTTCACGATTAATTGCAGTATTGTTCGAAAGCGTGAATAAGATTAGAGGCTATCATTTGCGCCGGTCGTCCTTCGATCTGGTGTCTTTCAATAAAATGAACCAGTTGTCCGTCCTTAAATAATGCGATCGATGGTGAAGATGGAGGATAGGGCAACAGATGCTCACGAAGTTTCTTTACCGCCTCGATATCAAAACCAGCAAAACTTGTCGCCAGGTGATCTGGCTTCTTGTCGCTATTAATCACCGCAAGTAAGACACCGGGCCGGGCCGAACCGGCAGAACAACCACAGACGGAATTTATCATAACCAAGGTGGTTCCTTTTTTCGCTAGTTGGTCTTCTACTTCCTTTGCCGTTAATAATTCAGAAAAGCCGTGCTCGGTCAGTTCCTCCTTCATTGGTATTACTATTTCTTCAGGATACATTTTCTATTGTTTTTAGTTGGCAAAATTAGTCAAAAATGCGCCCCAAATCAGTTTCAAATGAATGGTTGGATAAACTGTCAGAAAAAAATTTCTCATTTCGGAAATTATGTCTTTGGGAGGCTCTCAAAACCACCAAAGCGTCACCAAAAACCGGATTCTGCTGGCATGGTATATGGTTTGAAATAAAAAAGAGGAAACAAAAAATAAAACAACTTCTAAACTACAATTTATGACACAATCCAAATTTAATAACCGCAACTTCGATCGTTCATTTGACAATATGGTCGATGAACTCTTCCACGGCCTCCCCGTTGTGTTAAATGATGGTTATAACTTTTTAACGAAGCAGGGTTATGTGCCGGTTAACATCAAAGAATCAGCGAACGGTTACATTTTAGAAGTAGTGGCTCCCGGTTTTGATAAAACCGATTTCAAAGTGAACATTGAAAACAATGTGCTGACAATATCGGCCGAGATGAAATCGGAAGAAACCAAAGAGGGCAACGCGGCCTCCGAAAAGCAGATCAGGAAGGAATATAGCTACAGGAGTTTTAAACGTTCTTTCACAATTGACGATAAGATTGATGCAACTGCGGTTGAGGCTTCATACGTCAATGGAGTGTTGAAATTAAACCTTCCTAAGAAGGCGGAAGTCAGAGAGGCAGCAAAAGATATTAAGATAAATTAATAGTTCTTCTATATATATTTTTCTCATAAGCAGTTGGTTTTGGTTTACACCCTGCCGTTTCTACGGCGGGGTTTTTTTATTCGCCTGTCCTCCAAAGGAGTCCTTCGGACCGACCCTCCTTTGCTTCGCGTTGCTCGCCATGACGAGGGAAGGCCGTCCGCGTCCAGAGCCCAATACCTATTAATACTTTTATTGGCAGTCTTGCCTTCTTCTTGTATCGATCAGGTATTGAATTTTCCAGCGGCCGTTAATTTTCACCAGTTGAAAAGAATTGACGCCGCAGTGACTGAACTTGCCGGCATAATAAAATTGATAGGGTGTCCAGACCACTGCCATCGGACCATCAATCTTTATTGTTTCAAAAGTTATTCTTTCATCCAATGAATCTTTTTTAGCCATACCGATCTGGGAAGCAAAATCACTTACCTGTTCATTTTGCACAAAGAAAGTTCCGTCTGGTTTACGACGTATTGTTTGCAAAACTGCACTATCCGCAAAAGCATCTTTCAATAGTGACGCGTCAGTATTTTTCATGGCGATGAAAAGTTGATTTACCACTGCCTTAACAGAGTCTTCCGGAGATTGTGCGTTTATTACTATGGAAATCCACGGTATTGCTGTTAATAATATTAGAATTTGCTTCATTTTATATTATTTTAGAATTTTTGGTAAATGAATTGAG
>DASTIZ010000438.1:0-10728 GCA_035717045.1 Chitinophagaceae bacterium | reverse complement strand
ACACCCCTTATTCTTCCCCCGGATGACAGGATCTTCGGAAAAATGGAAATTGACCCAAGAAGAATGATCTTTCATTCAGAGGTATTTGATCTAAAGGAAGCGGCTAAAAGAGAAAATGCTGGTCAACCCCGCTCCAAATTCATCAGGAAGAAGGACACGCCTATTTATCCTGATACATTGGTTTGGATAAGAGACTTTGCTTATTCTTACAACGAGCCGATGACAAAAAGATATTTTAACCACCCTGCATTCGGAAACTATCCTGTTGTGGGCGTGAATTGGCATATGGCGACCGCCTTTTGCGAATGGAGTACACACTATCTGAATTCATTCCTTAATTCAAAGAACAGACCACAAGAATCTGATTTCCGGTTACCTACCGAAGGTCAGTGGGAGTATGCGGCACGTGGTGGTCGTTCACAATCCATGTTCCCCTGGGGTAACTATTATCTCCGGAATAAAAAAGGTTGCCTGATGGCCAACTTTAAACCAGGTCGTGGTAATTATCCCGAAGATGGTGGATTTTATACCGTAAGAGCCGATGCTTATTGGCCAAATGACTTTGGTCTTTACAATATGGCTGGTAATGTGGCAGAGTGGACCTCATCAATTTTCTACGAAGGTTCTTTCACTTTTCAACACGATATGAACCCCGATGTGCGCTGGAATGCAAAAGAATCTGATCCTCCCCTCATGAAGAGAAAAGTGATTCGTGGAGGAGGCTGGAAAGACGTTGGTTACTATCTGCAAACAGGAACCCGGACATATGAGTATCAGGATTCAACAAAATCTTATATCGGATTCCGCAGGGTAATCGATTTACCGGCTGCACCGCAAAAAGGACGCAAAAAATAATTACTGAACAATATTCCAGTTGATTTTGCGTACTTACTCCAGAACTAGCTTACCGACGTGTATAATCTTTAATAACCTATAAAACGAGCCCTTTATGCTATTCTTTAAAACACAGCGAGGCCAGGTAGTCCTCAATTTTATTTTCGCATTCTTTGCGGCAGTGGTAATTCTTGGAGCATTGTTCAAGATCCGTCACTGGCCCTTAGCCGACGAAATGATCACGATTGGTCTTTTGTCAGAGGTAATTGTATTCTTGGTTATGGCATTCATGGTTCCTCCTCCGGAAGAACCACATTGGCAGCGTTATTTTCCGGATATCAATGTTCACCCTGATCTGGATCCTAACTTTAAACCAACTCCTCTTACCTTACCGGGTTCTCAGGGGAATCCTGCTTTGACAAAACTGGATGATATGCTCAGCGCAGCTGACATTACTCCGGCTAATCTTGGCAAACTTGGTGAGAACTTCAAAAAATTGGGTGTTACCGTTGATAAAATGAGTGACGTTAGTGATGCTATTAAAGCCACTAATGACTATTCAGCGAAAACCCGTGAAGCAGCCAATGCTCTTGGCCAGATGAAAGAAGCTTATATAAGTGCTTCGAACACTGTTCAGCATTTCAACAATGCAGCCGAAGGCACAAAGCAATTCCATGAGCAGGTACAGGTGCTTACAAAAAATCTTTCTTCGCTTAATACCATTTATGAACTGGAACTCCAGGATACCAATAATCACCTGAAAGCAATGAACAGGTTTTATAACAACCTTGTACAGGCTTCAGATGCTATGTCAGGCAGCGTGGATGATGCTAAAAAAGCACATGACCAGATCGCTACGTTGGCAGGTAACCTTGGTAAGCTGAACCAGATCTATGGTAATATGCTTAGCGCAATGCAAGGCAGAGCCTAAGAAAGTAAAAAGGTTTCGTTTTATAGTACGAAATCCGTATCCGTGATTTTGTCACCATTTAATAACTTGTTCCGATTAAAAGGGACATCAAAACCATAACGTCATGGCTTTACCTCGTGAGCCCCGGCAAAAGATGATCAACATGATGTACCTGGTGTTAACAGCACTGCTGGCACTAAACGTATCATCAGAGATCCTCAATGCCTTTAAAACAGTTAACAATAGTCTTGAAGCGACTAATAAGGTTGTCTCTGCGTCTACAGACGAGATAATGAAATCGCTTCAAGTCAAGCTAAAAGAAGATGGTACCAGAGAAAGAGCGCAAATTTGGTATCCTCATGCCCAGCAAGCTCAAGCTCTCAGCGCAGACCTTTATAATTTTATTCAGAAGTATAAGGATCAAATATTAAGCGAAGCGGGTGCTGATTACTCCAAAGGAGACTCTTCTTATAAAGATGATAATCTTGATATTGCTACCCGCATCATGGTTGAAAAAGGTGGTGGAAGGGAACTTTACAGAAGATTAGAGCAATATAAAAAGGACATCCTTGCAATCGATGCTAAAGAAGGTGCACAGATAGCAGCGAAGTTTGGAAATTCACTTCCCATAAACCTTGCTAAACCCAGAACACAAAATAAGGGGAACAAGACCTGGGAAGACGCTTATTTCAGAATGGTACCTACTGTCGCAGCGCTTACCATTTTAAGTAAATTTCAGAATGATGTAAAAACGACCGAAAACAAAGTTGTTAGTTTTTGCCATGAAAAAGTTGGAGCAGTCGAAGTTCTTCAGGATGCGTTTGCTGCCATAGCAATTGCAAACACTACAAATGCATTGCCTGGTCAGGATATTGAAATTACGGCGGGAGTAGGTGGATTCAGTACAAAAATTTCTCCTGTAATTACCATAGCCGGCCAAAGGCAAACACTTCAGGACGACGGTGCAGCGCACTACAAGTTTAAGGCTAGCACACTCGGTAGCAACTCTATTCCCGTTGTGATAGAGTATATCGATCAGAACAATCAAAAGCAAACGATAACCAAAAGGGTTGACTATGTTGTTGGCCAGTCCAGCGCCGCTGTTCAGCTTGATAACATGAACGTGTTGTTTATCGGGGTTGACAATCCTGTTACTATCTCTGGTAGTGGTAGCGTTGACCAAATCAAAGCATCGATCAGAGGCGGTGGTGGCGTGATGACCGGAGGCGGTGCTAAGCGCTTTGTCCGTGTATCACAGGAAACCGATGATTGTGTGATCTCAGTAACTACCCCTGACGGAAAAGTAACCAATGTTCCGTTCCGTGTTCGTTCGATTCCTGACCCCACACCAATGATCGGTACGTTCAAGAGCGGTAACATACCTGCTGCCCAATTCAAGGGTCAACAAGGTGTTCGTGCCATCGTTGAAAACTTTTACTACAAAACACAGTTTAATGTTACGAGCTTCCGTATGACTGGTGATGGCAACGGTTTTGAGGATATCATGGAGGCAAATAATACGGGAGCTGCGTGGAATGAAGCACAGACCATTGTGAATAAATCCAGGGCCGGATCTTTCATTACAATAGAGGATATCTATGCAGTAGGCCCGGATGGCAGAAGAAGAAAACTTACGCCACTTATTTTATATCTAAAATAATAACAGAGCAATGCGATACCATTTTTTTAAACCATTAATTCTTTGCGCAGTATTATTAACAGTTGTTGTTGCTGCCGATGCTCAGCGCAGAAGCAGGACCAGCAGGGGTAATACGAACCAAAGACCGGACACAACTACTCAGCAACAGAGCGTGCAGCAAAACACGAATCCTGCATCGGTGTCCGGGTATAGCCCTTATGGAAATGTGCCGATCGAAAAAGCTCCGCAGGTGGGTGGTTTTAATGATACACTCAAACCATCTTTAAGAAGAGATGCGGCAGTTGAAAGGGGCATGTTTAAGGATCGCATTCCCCTGGATTACGAGTACCTGAGGGCCGATGACGCCTTGTATACCCAAAGGGTGTGGAGAGAGATCGATATCCGTGAAAAAATAAATCTTCCATTCCGTTACCAGGCACAGGATGATAATGGCGATCAGCGCTTCGTAAATATTTTAGTAAAGGCTGTAAGAGATCAATTAAAAAGTGGCAATGCTGTAGCATTCAACGGCGATGATGACAGGTTCACGACTTTTCTTGATTCTTCCGCTTTTGAAAGGGCAATCAGCGGAGGCAGCCAATGTGATACCGTACCGGTATATTGCATCGATGACCCAACCAAAATTTGTAAATACACCGTTATTTGTAATACGTTGAACCCGGACGATATTGTTAAGTTCAGGATCAAGGAAGAGTGGGTATTTGACCGTGAAGCCAGCCGCATGTTTGTACGGATTCTTGGAATAGCTCCAATGAGAACAATCATGGGACCCGATGGAGTTACCGAAAGAGGTGCTACCCCATTATTCTGGATTTACTATCCCGATCTTCGTTCAACCCTGGCCAAGTATGAAGTCTATAACCCCAAGAACATGGGTGTAAGCCGTATGACCTGGGAAGAGTTATTTGAAGCAAGAATGTTTAGTAGTTATATAATCAAATCAACCCTTGACAACCCGATGAACAAATACATCAGGAGCCTGATCAATGATCCGATCCTGAGATTATTGGAAGGAGATAACGTCAAGGATAAGATCTTTAACTACGAGCAAAATCTGTGGCAGTACTAAACAAATTGTTGCGTAAAAATACTATCATTAGTCTCGCCTCAGGCGAGACTTTTTTTTGTTTCAACAATCAATATCATTTACATAGATAAAATAAAAAATACCCCATTGCGGGTATAGGAAATGTCAATAAATGTTGTACTTTTATTTCGGTTTTTCATAGGATATTGGATTTTAAAAACGGGGCTGGATTTCTATCCGGGCCCCACTTTTTTTATAACCCAACCCCTAAAGAGGGCTTTTTGATTTATCATTATTGGAAAGATCTATTAAATTAAAATAATCCACTACAATTTTTGTTTTTGATTTGCCAATCAACCTGGTCAATTCATCAACACCACCTGGTTGCCGTAATAACTCAGAAATATTTTTTACTGAACGAAACCGCTGCAATAATTTTTGTGCAGTCTCCTTTCCAATTCCTTTTATCTCTTCCAATTCATTTTTGAAAACTCCCTTTGCTCTTCTTTTGCGGTGATGAGTGATGCCGAATCGATGAACCTCATCACGGATGCGGCGGATAAATTTCAGGCTTTCGCTTTCGTAAGGGAGTTTTAGAGATTCCTGGTCGCCGGCAAAAAAGATCTCTTCCTCGTTCTTGGCTAATCCAATCAAAGTGGTTTTTGACGAAGCATTTAATGCGTGTAGCGCTTCCGCAGCTGCACTTAACTGGCCTTTGCCTCCATCGATGATCACCACGTCAGGCCATGGCAACGACTCTTCTATAACTCTCTTGTATCTCCTATAAACCGCTTCCTTCATCGTCGCGAAATCATTGATGCCTTCGACCGTTTTTATATTAAAATGCCTGTAATCTTTCTTACTAGGCTCCCCGTTTTTAAAACAGACCATTGCAGATACCGGGTAAGATCCCTGGAAATTTGAATTATCAAAGCATTCGATATGAAAGGGAATGCCGGGAAGCCTAAGGTCTTCCTGTAACCGTTTTAATAACCCCGACTTGTCGGCATTTTGTTTTTCAAGTTTGAGACGTTGCCTGTTTTTTATTTCATCAATAAAGTATTGAGCGTTCTTTTCCGAGAGATCTAGCAGTTTTTTCTTATCACCTCCTTTCGGAACCGTTATGGTTATTTCATTTTCCGGGTAATTAACAGGGAATGGCACAATGATCTCTCTGGCATTGCTGTTGAATGTGCTCCGAAGCTGGGCGATGGAAAATGTTAAGATCTCTTCCTCAGTTTCATCGAGAAAATTCTCAGCAAGAATGGTTTTTGTTTGAACAATTGTACCGTTTTGTATCATCAGGTAATTGATATAGGCATGTTCTTCGTGTTTTACTATGGAAAATACATCCATCTCGGAAAATTTGGGATTGGCAACGATGGACCTGGACTGGTAATTCTTTAGAAAATCAATTTTCTTTTTAGTAAGCCCGGCTTTTTCAAACTCCATGTTAGCCGCCAGCTGTTTCATTTCATTTTTGAAATGATTGATAACAGGGTTCAAATTTCCTTTTAACAGGTTCTTGATCTGAACGATGCCTTCCTGATAATCCTGTTCACTTTGCAATCCTTCGCAAGGCCCTTTGCAATTCCCAAGATGATATTCCAGGCACACTTTGAATTTCTTCCGTTCAATATTTTTTTGCGTAAGATTCAAGGCGCATGTGCGCATTGGGATGGTATTCCTGATAAAAGCCAGCAGTTCTCTAACCTTGTGTACAGATGTATAAGGACCCAGGTATTCAGACCCATCTTCAATATGTTTTCGTGTAAGAAAGATCCTGGGAAACGGCTCATTCTTTATCACCATGTAAGGATAAGATTTGTCGTCTTTGAGATTGATATTGAACCGGGGCTGGAAATTCTTGATCAAGGAATTTTCCAGGAAAAAAGCATCCTGCTCAGAGTTGACAATCGCAAACTCAATATGGTGTATCCGGCTGACAAGTTCATGAGTTTTATAGCTGGACAGGTTTTTAAGAAAGTAAGAACTTACTCTTTTTCGCAGATCTTTGGCTTTCCCGACATAAAGCAGCTCATTCTGATCATTAAAATATTTATAAATACCCGGTGCCCGGGGAATCGTTTGTACAATATTCTGAAACTCTATATTCGTCATCTCAACTCAACATTTGCAACAGGCAAAGTTATTGCCACTCCACTTTTGTAAAGGAATTTTTCGCGGGTTGATTTTCCTTTTGGATGGTCGTATAAATAGTAAAGTATTTGTCTATTTCCCAAACAAGCTTTTTCTCAATCGTGCTGTCCCCCGTATCCTTATAAGTGTCGATAAAAATGCTGTTGACCTGGGCATTTGAAATATCAGAAAGACCAATGCTAAGGATTTGCCTTTGAATTTCTCCTTTTTCATTTTCCTTTAAGGTGGAGGTAATGCTCAATGTCTCCTGGTCGGCCTGGATCAATCTTTCTTCAGTATATTTGTTATACAACTTTTGGTCAGCAATGTCAGGTAAGGAAAGAAATGGCTCCGCCAGCTTTCTTATTTCCTCACGCCTTAAATATGTGGTGTCGGTCCTGGTTTCGGTCCTTTCGATTTTCTTGAATTCGTACAAGGAAGAGTCGAGCTTATTAAGCTGCCCTTTTATGATTGATATAGCAGAAATAGGTGGCTCCTGTTTTTCGTCTTTCTTTTCTTTACATCCAAAATTTAAAATGACGGCAAGCACCGGCAAGATCCGATAGTTTTTCATCGATATGTTTTTAAGCTATAAAATTAAGTGGAAATATTGCTGAAAAGAATTATCCCGTCTCGCCTTGGGCGAGACGGGATAACATCGAAAATGTGCAGTTAGTATTGATTACTATTTATTGAGAGTCGCTCCCACTTTTAATCCTATGGCAAACAGTTTTTCTTTTACTGTCAAAGCACTCACGAAGCTTGAAAGATGCTGGTATCTGACATGGGGGCCAACCTGCCACTTAATTTTACCTGTGGAGTAAGATACAAATGATCCCACTCCGGTACTGATGTTCCAGCGACGCATAAGATCAGGAAATCTTGCATAGTTCTTATAATCACTCGAAATCATGTAGGCCCTGTCACCAACAACGTAAGTAGGCTGTATGGTTCCGCTAATACCCCACTGTAAATTCTTATTATCAGTTATTATTAGTTCAATACCTATGGGAACTCCTGCCTGGAAATAGAAATTCTCGAGCCAGTTAGGTTCCGCCCCTACACTAAAGTTGCGATAATTGGTGGTTGTTGCCATCGAGTCAAAACCGGAACCCGTATTCAGCGCAACGGTAGCAATTTCAGTAGTATGTGTGTACGCCCGGATATCATAGCGGTTGATGTTAAACTGAAAGCCCGTTTTTATTGAGAACTTATCATTAACGTGATATCTTCCTTCAATTCCAAACTCGACGCCCATTCCAGGCTTATGTTTAACAACATTATTAAGGTCAATGATAGGCACGTAGAATGCCCCACTGTTATATACTCTTTTGTTTTCTGAAAGCTTTCTATAGCTTACTGTAGGTGTAAAGTAAACTTGTGCAGTTACTTTCGCATGCCTGTTGGATTTTGTAAGTGGCGCATTTTGAGATGCAAGAGCAGAAATGGCTTCTTTGATTTTGTTTTCTGCATCATCGCTTAGTCCGTTTTCATCTGCAATTGTTTTTTCGGAGGTAAGCGCTGAAATTTCTGAATTTTCCGTTCTTATTTCTGAATCGAACCTTTCCAGGCTCGGATCAGCATTCACGATATCTTCTACACCTGTTTCGCTAACGACCGGAATGAAAATAATTACAGTTTCGTCAGGAGTTGTTTCATTGGAATGGTTTGTGCTTAAAGTCGACTCTCCGACAGTATTTGGAAGATCGAATACCTGGTTACCAAAAACCAATTCCTCAACGTTTTGCGCTTTATTCAACTTAGGGGTCGCCCTATTTATTGCCGGAGTATATTTTGGAGATTCTTGTTTTTCAATCGAAGCAACCTGGCTGTTAACAGGGGCTGTGATCTCCTGCTGTTCCAGATTATTGGTTTCGGGGTTGCCATTGTAAATAATGATTGAAACTATCGAAGTGGTAATTAAGAACACAATGGCTGTAGAAATGCCAAACCATCTACGGCGGGTGTGTAAAGCTGAGTGAACACCTTCCCAAACCTTTTCCGAAGGGTACATCCGGTATTGGTTGGCATTATCTCTCAACAGCTTCTCAAAATCTCCATTGTTATGTTGTCTCTCCATAAACCAGTCAGTAGTTAGGAACGGATTAATTTATTAACTGCCCGCCAAAGCGATCCATTCAGGTTGAGGCCTTGGTTTTTGCAAAATCTTTTTTCTTACTAATATATCTTCAAGCATGGCCTTAGCCCGGGTATACTGGCTGCGGCTTGTGCTTTCCTCTATATCCAGCATTTTCGCGATCTCACGATGACTGTATCCCTCCACTGCATATAAATTAAGAACTGTCCTATAACCCATCGGCAACATCCGGATACATTCAACCACTTGTTTGGCCTGGATGATGGATGGCACGCTTTCCTCCCTCACCTGAACCCCGGTTGCATGTATTATATCAACACTGTCATTGAACTTTTTGTTTCTCTTCAGGATATTGATGCACGTATGAACGATTATTCGCCTTATCCAACCCTCAAAAGCACCGCGGTTTTCAAACGTATGTATCTGCAAAAAAACCTTGATAAATCCCTCCTGTAACATATCCTCAGCGTCTTCCCGGTTATGGGCGAAACGATAACAAACAGCCAGCATTTTTGGACTATACCTGGTGTACAGTTCGCGCTGGGCAGAAGCATCGTTTTTTAAACAGCCTTGTAAAATGGCTTCCTCGGTCATACTTGCCGTTTGGTTGCCTGTAAATTAGACAATTTTTCAATTCGAAAGCTGCATAGAATTGTAAAATTCCGGTATAGAAAAATCCCGCCTCGGGCGGTAAACCGACGAGCCGGGCATTTAATTAGAAAGTTGCTCTAACAGCAATCACATAATTTCTCCCCGGCGCCGAGAATCCAGAGGCAAAATACCGGTAATTGCGGTCGAGAATATTTTCGACTGCAAATTGGATTTGTGTCATTTTAGTAAGGCGGATATTATTGCGCCAGTTCAAAGTAAACCATGACGGCATACCGTCGGGTGTGGCATATTGTTGGTTGTCTTCTCCATCAAGATTATAGTCTTTGATCTTCTTTGCACCATTAAAAAGCAGATAGGCTTCCGTCTCAATCCTTGAGTGGTTGTATTTCAACGAACCTTTTCCAAACACCGGCGGTATGTGGTCCTGAGGAGTTTTGGTACCGTCAGAATTCTTAAACCGCCCGTATGTGTATGTTACCGTTCCGAAGAAAGAGACTTTTTCAGTAAAATCCACAGTAATATTTGTGTTGAAACCATAAGTATGAGCTTTCCTGACATTTCTGTTTGCATATACAGCTGAGATTACACCGTAATACAGAATTGAATCCTGGCCATTTAACCGGATAGGCGCCAATCCAATGGCATTCCTGAAAAGCGTGTAAAAACCAGTTACATCAAATTTGATCTTTTCGGCTATCCTTTGCGTCAACCCGAGGTCAGCATTGTACGTGTATTCCGGTTTAATATCCGGATTCGGGATAACCACTCTTCCCAACGCGGTGCTTGACTCAAATACCCTGGCCAGATCATCAATGTTCGGATGTCTGAAACCTGAAGATAACCCGATCGACAACCTGAAATCCTCAGTTGGCAGATAAACAAGACCCAAATTGCCGGTAACGGCCAATGTGTTTTGTTCAATTGATGTGACGGGTAAATTGAAAAATGAATTATCATCAATTGTCGAACTAAGATTTACAAATTGAAAACGAATACCGTCATTAAGGATCAGTTTTTCGTTGTTTTCCCGGGAAGTTCCTTTGGACATTTTCAATAAATGTTGTGCATAGATGCCGAAATAGTTCATATTGTTATCACCATTTGGATATCTCGAGTCCAGTTTAGAAACAGCGCCGGTTGTCAGGTTTGTCCGGGTAGCTGACGATGTAAGATCATTTAACTGGCCGTCGGCACCAACAGTGAGCTCATGATTATTCCATTTTTTTCTCCCATCAATAATGAATCCCGAAATGTTAAGTTTTTCTGATCGGCTGTCGAAACGATCATAGCGCTGATATTCTCTTTGCTGACGGCTCTCTTCAATATTCTGATAGTTTATATTCACCCTGAAGTGATCGAGTAATCCCAGGGAAGTAATGTGGAATTCATAAGAACCGAGCCACCTGGTTTGCGGGCCGTAGAACCACTCGGCGTAACGCAGGGTGGTA
>DASTIZ010000437.1:0-14149 GCA_035717045.1 Chitinophagaceae bacterium | reverse complement strand
CTTCCTTCGAAATCATCAGCAAAAGTACAAACACGGGGTATCATGTTGGAGCTGCGCATTAAAATATTTATCTTGTATCCTGTTAAAATCCATGTCGTGAAACTATCATCTCTACTGTCGGAATTCCTTTTTAGCAATAAACAACTCGATCTTACAGGTATTGGCAGGTTTATAATAGATGATGCGGGTACCATTTCCTTTGAACAGAACACTTCAACGAGGGAAGATGGCAGTCTTGTCAACTATATAACAGACAGGTCCGGCAAAATGAAAAGCCTGGTTGCATCGGATCTTGATTCACATCTTGAACAAGCCAGGCAGTTCTTAAATATTGGTAAACCCTATTTATTTGAAGGAATTGGCATCCTCTCAAAAAATAAATTCGGAAAGTTTGACTTTACCCAAAGTAATTCTTTAATCGATAAGAAAGAATCGCCGGGCGAGGGCAGGGATATAACTTCTACAACGGAAAACTCTTTTACCGATTACGAAGAAATGTTTTCGCCAAAAAAACAAAGATCTTCTGCTTCAAAGACTGTAGTTGCCTGGCTGATCGCACTCGCTGGATTGTCTCTTGCAGTATTTGGCGGTTATCTTGTTTATAACAGAACCAAAAATAAATCTGCCGGCCCGGTGACAAAACAGGTTGAGCCGGTCAGTACGGTTCATCAATCAAATACATTTACTCAAAGCCAGGACTCTATTCAGCGCTTAAAAGATTCGATCCGGAACATGCCGGTTGATACAAGTAGTGGCATAAAAAATTATCGATTCGTGATAGAAAAAGCTACCAGGGCAAGGGCTTTTTACCGGTATAATAATTTAAGAAGAGACTTCATCAAGGTACAAATGGACACTAAAGATTCAGTGATATTTAACCTTTACTTTCTTTTACCGTCACTCCCGGCAGACACCGCCAGGAAAAGAGATTCACTGCAGCGACTCTATGGAACACGGGGGAGAACCACCGTAGAGCTCAATTAAATTTTTAAAAAACTTTTATTACCTATTGATTTTCTGATAAAATATCCTTAACGTTGCTTCCCTTTGGGAAACCTCCGCCCCCATAATCTGCGTGACCCCCATTCTAAAATTCTCCGCTGCCCAACTTCCATTATCCTGCATCTGATTAGTCACACAATTGCTTTTTATGAAAATTGCACAACATTTTCGTGCATTCCTTGAGCGTTATCATTACCTCCAATTGCCACAGATCGGTAGATTTGAAGTAGTGGGCGAGAACCCTATGAGTTCAGAAAATGGAGAGTCGGCTAAGTTTATCGTTTTTTCAGCCGACAAGAATCAATCAGAAGATGCCGAGTTGGTAGAATTTATTTCTAAAACCATGCGCGTCGAAACCTGTGTAACCATCTCAGATCTGAGTAGTTTCATTAGCTCAATGAACGAGTTACTCATCCTGGGGTTTGAGGTGGAGATTCCAGGAGTTGGTTACCTGCATTTTGAACCCGATAATATTTTAAAATTTTCGGGAAAGAACCTCTATAAGAAAACAATTCAGAAGAGGTGGAAAAGAACCCGGACCACCATGTCTCCCTCTTTTTGGCTATAGTTATTGCTTGCATATGAACACCGGGCTGTTGCAAATGTGGCAGCCCTTATTTTTTTGGTATTATTTTATTGAAAGCGGTTCTGAATGAGAGGTCAGCCTGTTTCGCCGGGGCAGACATGGTGTTTATAATTCAACTAAACAATAAAGATCCCCACTTTGATGATAACCTTGGGGCGAGATTGCAGACCGCAGCCTATCCGCCACAGGCGGACACGGTACTGCAACATTCTACAAATGAAAAAAGGTTATCACCATTGATAAGCTTTAGAGGTACCGAGCAGATTCGAACTGCTGTAGGAGGTTTTGCAGACCTCAGCCTAGCCCCTCGGCCACGGTACCATGCGATTTTTGATTTCAGATTTTTGTCCCGATATTTATCGGGATTAGATTTGTCGAAACGAATCCTGCTGAAAATCTGAAACGGCAGCAAATATAAGTCGTTTCTTTAGAAGATTATAATTCAAAAGCATATGTCACGTATCGCTGAATCGGAAATGATATTGAATGCAAGGGGTGCCATTTATCACCTGAACCTGAAACCCGATGAGATCGGCAACACTGTTTTCCTGGTTGGTGATCCTGACCGGGTTAAAGAAGTGAGTAAACATTTTGACAAAATAGAATATAAGGGAGAGTACCGTGAATTCATTACGCATACAGGCCTCATCGGTAAAAAAAGATTATCAGTGCTGTCAACCGGCATAGGTACTGATAATATAGATATTGCGGTCAATGAACTCGATGCTCTTGTAAACATTGATTTTATCACAAGAGAGATCAAATCATCAGCCTCCTCACTGAATCTTATTCGTATTGGCACGTCGGGATCTTTGCAGCCTGAGATCCCGGTTGACAGCTTTATAGCATCCACTCATGGACTTGGCATTGATAATTTGTTAAATTTCTACCGTCTCGACCAAAATGATGAAGAAAAGCAATTGCTTCATTCCTTTGTAACGAGTACCCAAATGCACTCGCGGATCGGTTACCCCTATATAACCGGGGCCAGTGCCTCTTTGATAAAACATTTTGTCAGAGATTTTTACCAGGGCATCACCATCACCTGCCCCGGTTTTTATGGGCCACAGGGAAGAATTCTGCGCCTTGGCGTTAGTAATCCCGAATTGATCGACCGGCTGACCCAATTCCGTTTTGGTCAACACAGGATCACTAACTTTGAAATGGAAACATCGGCTATTTATGGGTTAAGCAAGCTACTTGGACACAACTGTCTTTCGCTAAATGCCGTCATTGCAAATAGAGTCCGAAAAGAGTTTTCAAAAGACAGTAAAGCCGCCGTTGAAAATCTGATTATGAACGTTTTAGAAATTGTATCGGAAAATGTATAAGAGATAAAAATGCGAACCGAATTTTTTAAATACCAGGGAACCGGCAACGACTTTGTGATCATTGATAACCGAAATGGTCATGATTTGAAATTAAGTCTTGAGCAGATAAAAAAACTCTGTGATCGTAGGTTTGGCATCGGGGCCGATGGTCTTATGTTATTAAACGAAAAGCCAGGTTTTGATTTTGAAATGATCTATTTTAATTCCGATGGCCGGGAAGGAACCATGTGCGGCAATGGAGGCCGTTGCCTCATAAAATTTGCCGAGAGTGCCGGTATCCAGAAGGAGATGTATAAGTTTATGGCGATGGATGGTGAGCATGAGGCAAGGATCGATGCAGATGGCATCGTTTATTTAAAAATGAATGATGTTGACATCCTCGTAAATCACCACGGTGATTTTCTGGTTGATACCGGCTCCCCTCACTATGTGAAACTGGTCCCCCAACTCAAAACCTTTGATGTTGTAAAGAAAGGCCGCGAGATCCGTTACAGCCGCGAGTTTGAGAAAGAAGGCATCAATGTGAATTTTGTCGAACAGCTGGATGAACCTGATAAGATCTTTGTCAGAACCTACGAACGTGGTGTTGAAAATGAAACACTCAGTTGCGGCACCGGGGTTACAGCTGCTGCATTGGTTTGTTATCATAATGAAAATGGTTTTAACGAAGTAGAAGTAAAGACTCTTGGCGGTAGACTGAATGTTGAATTCGATCGTGTTGATGATGGAAAATTCAGGAATATCTGGCTTTGCGGCCCGGCTGAGAGAGTGTTTGCTGGTACTATTGAAATCTAACTCCGGGATAAATTATTGATTATTTATTATTAATTATTATCTCCATTCTGCAACCTTGTAATCCCGTCGCATATCACGAAATAACCAATAATCCATAATAAATAATAGTAATCAACCCATGCCCAGGTTCAACATTCGTGTATATGGCATACTGATCAACGATAAAAAACAAATCCTCGTTGCCGATGAATATATCCGCGGCGGACTTTACACAAAATTCCCCGGCGGCGGATTGGAATTTGGCGAAGGAACAAGAGATTGTTTGAAAAGGGAATTACAAGAAGAATTGGGTATTCAGGCAGAGATCGGTGATCATATTTATACAACTGATTTTTTTCAAATGTCTGCTTTCCGGCCTGATGACCAGATCATTTCTATCTATTATTTCGCAAAACAACTGGAAGCATTGAATGTCCCTTTACGAACCAGAGCATTTGATTTTGATGAAATGCAGATGGAAATCTATAAGAATACGGGTGAAACTGAAACGTTCAGGTTAATTGACTGGAATGATTTTTCTGAAGAAGCAGTTACACTTCCCATTGATAAGATAGTTGCCCGGATGGTGAAGAATACCTTCAAGAATTATTGATTATTGTTTCCTTGCCGCTGCTTCTCCCTTCTTAAATTGGTTACCACGAAATAATCAATAATTAATAATCAATAATCAACTGCGATCACGAATATCACTCAATCCATCTTCCTCCCCCATTGCTGCCTTTTTCATTTGCAGCGCAAGCGCATGTCCCAAATATTTTTCAATCCGATGGTGAACAAAATAAATAACCGGCGTAAGCAAAATAGCGACGGTGAATTTATACAAGTAATTAACTATGCCAATAGCAATCACCTGGTTTACCGGCCATGGCGATCCCTGGTTTGGTACCCATTTCGGATAAAAATAGAATGCGATGATCAGCACAACAAAGCTGTCAATGAACTGGGAAACCAGGGTTGAACCCGTTGCTCTCAACCAAATATGCTTTTCCCCGGTTCTTTTCTTTATACTGCGAAAAACAAAAACATCGATTAGCTGACCGATTAAAAATGCCGTCATTGACGCGATAATAATTCCAAGCCCTTGTCCAAAAATTCCATTATAGGCCTTATCCATGTTTTCTATCCCCGCTGATTGTTTGCTTGTGACCCACCAGGCATTGGGTGTTGTATTCATGGCAGCAAAAAGCATCAGGAATCCATAAGCGATCAGAAACACAGCAAGCCAGCTAATGAATCGTACGCCTTTTCGTCCATAATATTCATTAATGATATCTGTCATTACAAAAACAACCGGCCATAATAAAACGCCGCAGGTGAGATTAAATGAATAAGAATCTCCAAATAATTGAATAGTTACCGGCTTGAACCCTAACGTCTCTTCCAGCGAAAATATTTTTACTCCCATGAATTCCGCTACCATCGCATTTGCGATCAGGAAGCCTGATAAGATGACGAATAATCGGGTGGGTTTATCTTTTAAGATATTATGTATCATGCTTACTAATTATCCACGTTGATGACCAATAAGAATACAAGCTGAAGAAACAAAAAAAGTGTATTGACTACCAAAACCCACGGAGGCACTACAGCAAGGGCTTTTCTTTTAAATAAAAAAAATAGGAGGTAACACAAAACAACTAACGGATTAAAGATAACACCCAGTACCCAACCAATGATAATTATATAAGCTTTAATATCGTGGTATTCCAACCAGTCTGTAACACGAAATAAAAAAGATACAAGAAAAGCCAGGTTGCAAACGAAAGCCAGTTTCGACAAAAATAAAAGCCAACGCATGGGGGATTTTCGTGTAAAATAGCATTATTTTGTCAGCCTCAATAACGGCATTATTATGAAGAACTCATGGTTTAAAAAACTGATCCCGCATGGTGTAGCAGTTTTGGTTTTTCTTGTAGTTGCATTTATTTATTGCAAGCCCGTGCTGGAAGGAAAGATGGTTGCGCAGCATGATGTTACTCACTGGAAAGGCTCTATTCAACAATCGATTGAGTATTCAAAAACGCATAATGGCGTCTACCCGCTTTGGACGAACAGTATGTTTAGTGGCATGCCAACTTTCCAGATCGGGTATACAAACAACAACAAGATCCCGTGGATCGCACACAAAATATTTTCACTAGGTTTACCTAAACCTGTAAATTTTTTCTTTCTCGCTTCTATATGTTTTTATTTCCTGACCGTTATACTTCGTATCCGGCCGGTTTTTGGTATTCTTGGAGCCCTGGCATTTGCCTATGCAACATACAACCCTGTTATTATTGCGGTGGGTCATGATACCAAGATGTTGTCAATAGCGTATATGCCCGCGTTGCTGGCATCTATACTGTTGATCTATGAAAAAAAATACTGGCTTGGTGCGGGTCTTACGGCGTTATTCACGTCAGTGCTGATCACGCAAAACCACCCGCAGATCGCATACTATTTTTTCCTGGCGGCGACGATCATGACTATTTTTTTTGCAGTTCGGTGGATCAGGAATCAGGAATGGCGTCATCTTGCAATTGCTTTAGGTCTTACGGCTGTGGCAGGACTGGTTGGCGTGCTCACCAATGCAGTAAATATTTTTTCAACATATGAATATCAAAAGGAGACCATTCGAGGCGGCGGGACGGCGTTGGCTGATTCTACGAAAAATAATGAAGATGCAAAAGACGGTTTGACCAAAGATTATGCATTAAGCTATAGCATGTTCGTTAGCGAACCATGTGTAATGATGGTGCCGCGAATGTTTGGGGGAAGCAGTGATCATTTAGAGATAAAAGAAGAAAAATCGAAGGCGATAGAAAAAGTAAGGAGCAGCCCGCCGGAAGCGCAACAATTTATATTCCGGAATTTTTCTCCATTTTTCTATCAATCAGATGAGGGCGAGTTATCAGTAAAAACTTATTGGGGAGGGATTGGGGGCACATCAGGTCCCCCCTATGTGGGCGCCATCATTTGCTTTCTCGCTTTTCTGGGCTTATTTGTTTTAGATAATAGACATAAATGGTGGATCGTGACCGCGGTTTTGCTTGCGATCATGATGTCATGGGGAAGTTACTTTGACACCTTAAACGGACTTTTGTACAAGCATCTTCCATTATATAATAAATTCAGGGCCCCATCGATGATCCTTGTGATCCCGCAGCTTTTGTTGCCGCTCTTAGGGGTGATGGCATTAAATGCATTCACACATATCAGTGATAAAATTGAACGCTTGAAAAAACTCAAGCACGGAGCCCTGTTCACTGCCGGTGTTTTTGTCGTTTTATTTATGCTCTACTTTTCCTTTGACTTCATGCATCAATCGAATAAGCTCGTGTTGGCAAATGACCAGTTGATACGACAACCTGAAGCCTACACCCTGGTAAGAGACTTTATATCCGGAATCACCGCTGACAGAAAAGCCATGATGCTTAACGATATTTTCAGATCATTTGGTTTTATAGCCGCCGCTGCGCTCTTATTGTTGCTTTTTGCAAGAAATGTGATTAAGCCGACTATTCTTGGGGCAGTTATGATCGTCTTGATCATGATCGATGTAATGCCTATCAACAGTATTTACCTTAACTATGATAGTTATAAAGACGAAACGGAGAACAAGACTGCCTTTGTAGAAACAAATGCCGACCGGGCGATCAGGGCCGATAAATCATTTTATCGCGTATTTAATGATAGTGATGGTCCTACAGTTGATGGAGACCGTTGGAGTGAAAATATCACTTCTTATTATCATAACTCCATTGGCGGATATCATCCGGCCAAGATCCGAATCTACCAGGACCTTATTGAAAATAAAACGATGATGGAGAATGACAGTGCGATCCTGAACATGCTTAATGCAAAATATTTCATTAAGAAAAGCCCGGAGGGCCAGACATTATCTTACTCCAGGAACGATAAAGCGATGGGTAACGCCTGGCTGGTTAAAAATATTTCATATGTACGAAGCGCAAAGGCTGAATTGGATTCGCTGGACACTTTCAATCCCCGCGAGACAGCGATCGTGCATGAATCTTTCAAGCCTTCAATCACTGATCCACCGGGCTTTGATAGTGCGGCAACCATTTCGCTGGTTAAAAATGACAATGATGTGATCACGTACTCATTCAATGCCCGGGACAACCAGTTTGCAGTATTCAGTGAAGTTTATTACAAAAGTGGATGGAAAGCATATATCGATGGTAAAGAAGCTCCGATCGTAAAAGTCAACTATGTTCTGCGTGGACTTTCCATACCGGCCGGTAGGCATGACATAAGATTTGAATTCAAGCCGGAGGGTTATTATACGGGTAAAAAAATCACATCTATATTCTCGATTATCCTGATCGTGGTACTGGCAGCCGGAATTTTTATGGAATGGCGAAACCGCAGACAAACAGCTTTGGCAAACCGGGTTTGATGCCTGAGTATTTTATGGTTATTTTGCTGCCATGAATATACCGGCTGTCAGTGTTATTCTCCCGGCATTTAATTGCGGAAAATACATTGGTCGCGCCATTGAAAGTGTGCTGCGACAAACTTTTCCGGATTTTGAACTGATCATTGTCAACGATGGCAGCACCGATAACACTGAGCAGGTAATTCAATCATACAGTGATCAACGCGTTATTTATGTCAAAAATCCCAGGAACCAAGGTTTGATACACTCTTTGAACCGCGCAATCGAACTTTCCCATAGTAAATACATTGCAAGAATGGACGGTGACGATATTTGTCTCCCGGCAAGATTGGCAAAACAAAAGCTTTTCCTGGATCAGAACCAGGATATAGCTGTCGTTGCCTCCAGAATTGAATTTATCAATGAGCTGGAGGAGAAAACCGGAGATTGGAAATTGGATAAGCAGACAATTACCCCGGAACAAATAAAAAGAACAATACTTAAAGAAAACTGCATCGCTCATCCAACTGTAATGATGCGCGCCGAGATCATAAAAGAACTAAAATACAAACCCTATCAAAAGAATATAGAGGATTATGACCTGTGGCTGCGGATACTGAGCCGCGGGCATAAAATTGCAAAGATCGATGAGCCTTTATTGTTGTACCGGGTACATAAGAATTCGATCACCGGTAGGCATTTAAAAAATGCAAATCCATATTTTAAGCATCTACAGATGAAATTGAAATTCCTTAGCAAGTTCGGATATGCCGGCTTCTTTTCTGTCGCTGTTCTCGGAAGTGCGATGATCGACCTTGCCAGGGGCATTTTTAAGAGCATAAAAGAATCCTTCCGCGAATAATGTACAGGTTGCTGTTAATAAAGCGATTCATTGAAGACATTTTTATATCCCCATTTATCTTAGCGGGACGGGTGACCGCTGCCATTCGTCCATTAAAAAAAGAATACCGAGTTTTTTTCTTCTTCCCGTTTTACCACACAGGTGGTGCCGAAAAGGTTCATGCACAAATTGCGGCAGCTACCGGTGGCGATGATTGCATCATTTTTTTTACAAAGAAATCCGGGGACGATCGGTTTTTGGAAGACTTCAAAAAAACCGGTTGCGAAATAAAAGAGATTTCAGGCATGGTCGATGTCAAATGGCTCTATTTTTTGAACCTGTTCCATCGCGGCATTATTAGCGGTTATATCAATTCACAAGTCCGAAAGCCCGTTGTATTTAATGGTCAATGCAATTTCGGGTATAAATTAAGCCGCTGGATAAAAAGGAAAGTTCCGCAAATTGAATTGATACATTCATTCAATACCTTTTCTGATATCAGGATACCATTTCTTCCCTACATATCAAGAACGGTCATGATCAGTAAAAAGAGAATTGAAGATCACAGGCAGCAATATAATCGTTACAGGATCCCCGCTTCGTTCACAGAAAGAATACGATTTATACCAAACGCGATCACGTTGCCCCAATCTGTTCCTTCAAAGAGTGACAATGACCTTGTCGTATTGTACGTGGGTCGTGGTACTCAGGAAAAAAGGGTGGAGATAATTGCTGACATAGCAACTGGACTTAGATCATCATTTATACAATTTGAGATGCTGGGAGATGTCACCGGGACCGTGAAGCCAGAAAATTACTCATTTATCAAATTCTACGGCAATATTAATGACGAAGACCGGATCGGGGAGATCTACGCGAAGGCGCATGTGCTTATATTGGTGTCAGCTACCGAGGGCTTTCCTATGGTAATCATGGAGGCGATGGCGCATGGCTGTGCCATTTTATCCACGGCAGTTGGTGATATTCCTTATCATATAACAAACGGAGAAAATGGATTTCTTTTTAGTGACGCGAATAATAAGTCTTCGATCATCGGTGAGGCTAAAGGAAAACTGATCTGGCTGAGAGAGAACAGAAACGAGTTAAGAAAGATCGAAATGAATAATATCAATTATGCAAGACATAATTTTGGCATCGAAAGATTTAATAAGGACTATAGAGATCTGTTTAGTAAAGCAATAAACGACACTTGAAGCCATTAAGTTTTATAATCATTACATATAACCGTCCTGCTGATATGCTTGAATTGTTGCAGAACATCAGCGGACTTGAAAAGGCGTCTGAGCTTTTGGAAGAAGTGATCATTGTAAACAACGCGTCAGCTGAAGATTACTCGGCGGTAAAAAACTATATAGCCTCCGCTCCTTCCCTTCCCTTTCGCTATTTTGAGGCTCCTGAAAATTTGGGAGTGGCAAAAGGAAGAAATTATGCATTGGCAAAGGGTAAGGCGCCCATCATAATCATGCTTGACGATGATGCTGTGCTCCAAAACAAGGATTGCCTGGTGAATCTTGAAAAAGAATTCGAAACAGTTAATACTGAAAAGCCGAAAGCAATTGTTTCCTTTAAGATCCTCTACTACGATAACCTGGAAATGCAAAAGAACGGGTTGCCTCATAAACGCTATGAAGAATATAAGGGCAAGTCTTTTTTTGAAACCTATTTTTATGCGGGTGGCGCCCATGCTATCAGGAGAGAAGTGATCGAAAAGCTTGGCGGTTATCCTGATGACTTCTTTTATGGCATGGAAGAGTATGACCTCGCCTACCGGATCCTTGAAGCAGGCTATTCAATAGTATACAGTGACAAGATCGTAATGCTGCATAAAGAATCGCCATTGGGCAGAAAACCCAGGAATGAAAAACTGCAAATGATGTGGGTGAACAAGAGCAAAGTAGCGTTTCGTCATCTTCCCAAAAAATACTTTTACTCAACAACGATCATGTGGTCGCTGCAATATTTGAAAGAAACCGGATTTGATCTTGGCGGTTTTATTAACGGGTGGAAAAAAGTATTCGCTATCTCAGCAACTGAAAAAAGCACCCCAGTCAATAAAAAGACGATGGATTATCTTCGAAAGGTGAAAGCCAGGTTATGGTATTAAATGGACAAGAATGTATCTAAAGCATTATTTTATTCAACTCGGGAAAGATGTCATCATCCGGTTTCCAAAAAAGATTGGCCGTTTTATTGGTTATTGGGGAGAATTGAACCGGTTCAGAAGCAGGAACGATAAGCGATTTACAGTCAGACACAGAGACATTTACCCGTGTTTAAAAGACAAAATCACGACTACTCCATTCGATCATCATTACACTTATCATCCGGCATGGGCAGCACGTGTGCTGGCACAAACAAGACCGCTCTATCATGTCGATATTTCTTCGATCCTGAGCTTTAGCACCATTGTATCCGCATTTGTCCCTGTAAAATTTTATGACTATCGGCCGGCAAGCCTTGCAATGTCCGATCTTGAGGCGGGTTTTGCCGATCTGAAGAAGTTAGATTTCCCTGATAATTCAATTCCTTCTTTATCCTGCATGCATACGATCGAGCATATCGGGCTGGGCCGTTATGGGGATGAGATCGACCCGCAGGGAGATATTAAATCGATCAATGAATTAAAAAGAGTGCTCAAACAAGGTGGCGATCTTTTGTTTGTAACTCCCGTGGGTAAACCAAGGATCGAATTCAATGCGCATCGCATTTACAGCTATGAACAAATAATAAATTATTTTTCGCCTTTATCATTAAAAGAATTTTCACTGATCCCGGATGCGGGGGGTATTATCATGAATGCCGACCCGGCGCTGGTGCAACAACAGGATTACGGCTGCGGCTGTTTCTGGTTTAAAAAATATTGATATGTTTAGTTTTTTGTTCCGAAAGAAAAAGCAAGCTGACCCAAAACCAATGATGAAGGCGTTTTATCAAAAATGGATAACACCTGGCTCCCTGGTTTTTGATATCGGAGCCAATGTCGGAAACAGGATCGATATATTTTTGGAATTAGGAGCTAACGTTGTTGCCGTTGAGCCGCAAAAGGAATGCATCCAAACGCTCAGGGAGAAATTTGGGACAAGAATCAGCATTGAAAACATCGGGCTCTCGAACAAAGAGGGTGAATTAGATTTTCACCTTGCAAATGAATCAACCATTTCTTCTTTCTCAGGAGAATTCATTTCTAAGACAAGTGCAGATCGCTTTAAAAGAAACAAATGGGAAAAGACTATAAAAGTTAATGTTTCTACATTTGACAAACTCATTGAGAAATATGGAGTGCCCAGGTTCAGCAAGATCGATGTAGAAGGATTTGAGTTGGAGGTTTTGCAGGGTCTCAATCAAAAAGTATCCGCTCTTTCATTTGAATACTGTGTGCCGGAAATGTCAGGAAAATTATATGAGTGCTTGGAAAGAATTAAGCTATTGGACCCGTCGGCCTCCTATAATTACAGTGTTGGCGAGTCATTTTCCTTATCGGCTGCTAACTGGTTGTCATTTGCCGATTTTTCTGCGCTGGTAAAAGAAAGAGCTTTCCATAAAACCGGTTTTGGAGATATTTATGTTCAATTCAGCAAATGATGGCGTACAGCGGAACCTGATCGTTTTACTTCCCCGCCCTATCCTTTCATGCAAAAGATCGTTACGTGAGAGATAATTTTGAACCAACACCCGGGCGTGAATTATGTAGTCCATAGAACACCGGAAAATCGGCAGATCATTGTTAAATCTCTCGAAAAACAGGTAGTTTATTTTTACTTTCGGTTCGCATAAATCCAAATGATCATCAGTCATATAAATGGTGGATTGGGAAACCAAATGTTTCAATTTGCAGCAGGAAAGGCCCTGGCCGTATCCAACAATACGATCTTAAAACTCGACGTATCTGAATATGATAAAAATAAGCTCAGGAGCTTTGACTTGCTGGCCTTTGAAACCGAAATATCTTTTGCCACCAGGCAAGAGATCAATGAGCTGCTTCCACCAAACAAATGGGAGAAAACGTTTCAATATTTGTCTCCGTTAAAAAAAAGATCCTACTATAGAGAACGGTCTTTCTCATTTGACGGGAAAGTGCCGAAGCTGGGAAAAAATGTATACCTCAAAGGCTATTTCCAGAGCGAAAAATATTTTGCAGAGGCCAAAGATATCGTTCGCAAAGAATTCACCCTTAAAGAGCAACTCATCAATCACCTGGCTGAATTTTCCTCCTCGTTAAAAAACCTGAATTCGGTTTCTATTCATGTTCGACGCGGAGATTTTTCTACAAGTCCGGAAACAACAGCATATCATGGAACTCTTGATGCAGATTACTACAACGCCGCTTTGGGCCTTGTAAGATCAAGGTTGACTGATCCGGCTTTTTACATTTTTTCAGATGATATCGAATGGACAAAAAACAATTTCCAGGTTTCCAACGCGATTTTTGTGTCTGGTCAGATCACAAAAAATCATTTCGAAGATCTTTACCTGATGACTCAATGCAAACATAACATCATCGCCAACAGCAGCTACAGCTGGTGGGGCGCATGGCTGAATAATAATCCTGGTAAGGTCGTGATCGCTCCCAAAAAATGGTTTAGCAAAGGACCGAAGGATACGCGGGACCTGATACCCCGCCAATGGCTCAGGATCTGACTCGGGTTACAATTGATAATTATTAACTGTTGACTCAGAACTTTCTCTTATCACCTGCAAAAAATAATTCATTGCTTTCTTTTTTCGTTCGTCAAGCAAATAGTTCATGTGCAGAGTATAATATTTTTTCAGATCATAAAGATCGAAAGGATGCGACGCCACAATTTCATCGATACGTGATAACCCCACTGCATTTGCTTCATTAAATGATTTAACAAAATCTTCAGGCAATTTTTTAGTGCTTACCCAAACGGCAAATACAAATGGCTGGCCCGTAATCTTCTTCCATTCAGCCCCCAGGTCATAAAAAAATGTGGAGCGCTTTCTTTGCTCAAATGCACGATCACCAATAACGAGACCCGCCGTAGTTCCTTTTATTTCTTTGCGGTAATCTTCGTTCTTCGCCTCAACAATTTCCGGTTTTATTCCCCAATACTCGTGCATGATCCATTTCAACAATTCCACCGAAGTACGGCTCTGGTAATCCAGGAATACTCTCCTTATTCCATCCAATGGTGTCTCGCTAAAAAGACAAACCGATGCTGCTTCGCCGT
>DASTIZ010000436.1:0-7649 GCA_035717045.1 Chitinophagaceae bacterium | reverse complement strand
TTGTAAGAGGCAAGCTTGATAAAACAAATTTCTGCATCGATGGTCAAATACTTAAAAAGGTCCGAGGCAAACATGAATGATCCATTCAGAATAGCAATGAACATTGGCCTTAACCCGGCATAATCAGAATTGATGGCGTCTGCAATTTTCTTTACCTGTTGTTGTATATCCTGCTCTGAAAGAAAAGGTCCGAATGACTTATCATGAACTCTAATGTTTGACATGTAGCTATAATTTGCCTGTCGCCAAGGCCGGCATTCCCGGTGCTTTGGCACGCAAATATAACACAGATCCTACTGCAGGTTGCATGTTGGATTCAAGATAATTGTACTCAAGCAAGCTTTCCAAACGTATTGCCTCCGTTTGTGCAATGTCCGCTACGGTTTCACCAGGCCTTACCACATGTTGTTCATTCAAACCGGTCTTTCTTTTCCGCATAATATATATCAACCTGTCTTTGTCAACCGACTCCTGCACCCTCATTTCATTGAATTCAAAAATTCTTGCCAGTGGTATTGCATATTTTTCAGCTATTGATAAATAGGAAGTTCCCTTCCTGGCATAAATAACTTTTGTTTCATTTATTTTAAATTCCCCTTCGGGATAATTTGGTTTTGGTACTTCAACAACCACAACGGCAGCTTTGTCTTCTTTCGCCGCATACATTGCCGCTGGTTTTTCCTCTGCTTTCTCGACAGCTTTTTTATTCGTTACCTTATTATCTTTTTTTGAATCGTTTTGTGCAATTATTTCCTGACCGTCTTTCAGTTTTCCCAAAGCAATCATGGTATAATCCTGCAGATCATATTCTTCAATGAGTTTGATAATAACCTGTGAATATTTTGGGTTCGTTGCATAACCCGCCTTTTTCAAACCATAGGCCCAGCCTCTATAATCAGTAGGATCGAGCTCGAACAGGGAGGCGTAACGGGCGCTTTTCTTAAGATAATCAGATTGGTCGATATAAGAATCCTTGGGATCGTCATATTTGCGAAAACACTCATTGGGTGCATCATCGGTATGCTTCACCGTCATGCCTCTCCACTCCGATTTGCATTTTAAGCCAAAATGATTGTTCGATCTTCTTACAAGATCACTGGTTCCTGCACTTGTTTCATGAATGCCCTGTGCAAGTTTGATGGATGCCGGGATACCGGTACGTTGCATTTCCGATATAGCTAACTCCTTATACTTATTTATGTAGTCAATTACAACCGGGTCAAGCCGCTGTGCAAAGGATTTATTCAAGAGAAATAAGGCACAGAAGAGGAACAGGATCTTGCGTTTCTGCATAGGTGATCTTATTTTTTTCTTATTAAATACAAACCATCACGTAATGTCAGGATCATTTTTTCAATATCGGTTCGATCTCTTATATACTGGTTAAAATCTTTGATGGCTTTCGCATTTTTCCCTTTGGGCTCGTCATCCAGGGCCTGGCCATGAAAAAATATGTTATCTGCAAAAATAAACCCGTTTTTTCTCAGTTTTGGAAAAACGAGGTTAAAATATTGTATATAACCGGGTTTATCCGCATCGATAAATACGAGGTCAAACACCTCGTCCAGCTTACTAACGATCTCTTTAGCATCCCCCGTATGCAAAATGATCTTTTCTTTATAAATGGAACGGTCAAAGAAGCCTTTCGCCGTTGCGGCATCGTTTCCCCTGAGCTCAATTGTGTGTAAAATCCCATCATCTGCCAATCCTTTTGCAAGACACAAGGCACTGTACCCCGTAAAAGTCCCAATTTCAAGAATCCGGCGTGGCTTGATCATCATGCTGGCCATCCCGAGAAATTTACCCTGCAGATGCCCGCTAAGCATGTGATAGTCGGGATGATTTTTTGCCGTGTAATGATTGATCTCCTTTAATAAAGCATCCTCAGCCGAAGAATATTTTTCCGCATATTCCTGTACTAAAGGATTGATGAGTTCCAATGACAAATTTTTTGTTTTATACACCGGTGCACCTGCAATAAGATAACTCTTAGCGAACGCGGCGCAGGGGTACAAAGATAATTCTATGCACGCTGCCAGTCAAGCGCAAGCTCTTCTTTAGTAGCAGGTCTCGAAATACTCAGCAGGCCAAGAAATGTTATAAGTCCATTGATCAATATAAACTCATATCCTATTTTATAACCATGGAAAATTTGATTTGACACACTATCGAGGCCCAATGTTATATGTAGCTTTGATTCGTACCATGATGGATTATTCAACACATCCAGACCGAGCGCTAATAACGGGGCTATAATACAAACAGGCCATATCAAATTTCCCTTAAGTTTTCTTTTTGTCAGGATCCCAAAAGCAAAAAGTCCAAGCAAGGGGCCGTAAGTAACACCCGCAAATTTCAGGATGAAATCAATAATCAATTTATCATTCATCCATTTAAAGATCAAAACCATAAGAAAAAACACAAGCGCAAATGTGAAATGCACTTTTAATCTTGTTCTTTTCTTTTCTTTTTCAGTTCCCTCTCTTTTTTTCAACCCGAGTATATCAATGCAAAAGCAGGAGGTAAGTGAAGTAATTGCACCATCAACACTTGGAAACAGCGCAGAGATCAATGCAATGATAAAAATGATCCCGATAGAGCCGCTAAATGCGTCGCTTAAAGCGATTGTTGGAAACAGGTCATCAGGTGGTACTTTGATCCCCTGGGCATCTGCATATAAATAAAGAACGCCCCCTAAAACAAGAAATAGGAAATTAACAAACATCAGGATGGCCGAAAATGTCATGATATTCTTTTGCGAGTCCTTCAGCGTTTTTACACTGATATTCTTTTGCATCATTTCCTGGTCAAGTCCCGTCATGGCAATGGCAATGAACATACCACCAATAATATGTTTAAGGGCAAATGAGCCTTCCTTTACATTCCAATTAAAGATTTGTGTATATCCTTTTTCGGTCATCATATTCCAGGCGCCCCCGAAATCCGTTCCCAGCGCATTTATGATCGCGATAGTACAAACCACCAGCCCCACTAACATTCCTGTGGTTTGAAGCGTATCCGTATAGATAATCGTTTTTACACCACCCTCAAACGTATATAACAGGATCAAAGCAAGAATTACAAGAGAAGTTAAAATAAAAGGAATGCCTAGATCATCGAAAATAAATATCTGCAGCACGCTTATGACAAGGTATAATCGGGCTGTAGCCCCCACTGTTCTTGAAAGAATGAAAAAGAAAGCACCGGCTTTATGGGCGCTTATACCAAATCTTTTTTCCAGATAGGTGTAAATGCTTGTAAGATTCATCCGGTAGTACAAGGGAATCAACACAAACGCGATAACAGCATATCCCAATAAATAACCCAGCACAACCTGGAAATAATAAAAATTAGTGCTGCCTACCCCACCGGGCACACTCACAAACGTAACACCGCTTAAGGATGTTCCGATCATACCAAATGCCACCAGCATCCAATTGCTGCGCCGGTTCCCTATAAAAAAAGATTCATTATCTGATTTACGCGACGTCCACCATGCAACAGCAAGCAGTAAAACAAAATATCCAATAACAAAAGTGAATAACAGAGCCGGGGACATATGGTGATTTTAGATTTTAGATTGCAGAATTCGGATTTTAACCGGATGCCACTGCAGGGTTTTGTTAACAAGCAAAATAACTCTTTTTATGTTGTAACAATCAAAAGAGCTGCCGGATATTATAAATATATAGCGAATTATTGGCAAGGAAAACCAGTTAAAAAGCGGGTTTAATAATTTATGATGTTGTGATTAGATTGCTATCTTAATTGTGGGTTCATCGAATCCGGGTTCATCATATTATTATTTAAACTGCTGTTATGAGAAATATCCTCCAATCTTTTGTACCACTCGCAATTTTTAAATCTTTTAATCTCTTATTGTGAAATCAAAGGAAATGATCATGCCCTTAAAATTATTGGCTGTCAAAGATTTGTTGCAGGTGTTTTAGCGGTATTTTACATCGTGAATTAATTTAGCCCTGATTTATAATTCTTAATTAGAAACAATTGTATGAAGATTACCGCCCTGGCAGTTTTTTGCGGGTCAAAGACTGGCAACGATCCCATCTATACACAACATGCATCAGCCCTGGGAAAGTTGTTAGCAAAAAAGAACATAACACTTATCTATGGTGGTGGCAGCACTGGCGTTATGGGAACCATAGCGAATGCAATGATGGAAAACAACGGTAAAGTAATTGGCATTATTCCCCAGGCGCTGGTGGACCGGGAACACCAGCATGAAGGCATCACTGAATTATCAATCGTTGATGATATGCATGTTCGTAAAAAGAGAATGTATGAACTCTGCGATGCAGCAATCATTTTACCTGGCGGTGTTGGGACCCTTGATGAGTTTTTTGAAATGGTTACCTGGAACTCCCTGTCAATTCACGACAAGGAGATTTATATACTTAATTCTGCGAATTACTTTGACCTGCTGCTCGAACATTTAAAGTTTATGGAAGGCCAGGGATTTTTATATGAAAGTGTAACAGACAGGATCACGGTCATAGATGATCCGGAGCATCTGCTTCAATTTATTACGTAAAATTTAGTTCCCCCTTCCACCCCCCTGGAATAATGGAATTTGAATACCGCCCCTAATGATCGGGATCGTTCTGCCATAACCATCCGTGTAGGGCGAATTGGTATTATTTGAAATATCAAATAGGACAGCCAGGTAAAAAAATGGGTTACCGCCACGGCCATAACGGCCGGTCGTGTAACCACCTCCAATAAGAAAACTCCCGGCCTCGGCTTTATATTCCTGGGTGGTACCTGAAACAGGAATGTATTTTTGCTTGATAAAATTGTATTCATACTGGGCCTGTGCAAATAAAAAACGTACCGGGTAAAGCTTTACAAAACCTCCCCCTCCATAGACATATTGTTTTAGCTTATCATTAAAAATATAATTGTAATCACGGTACGATGTGTAATTATAATTTACAACAATCCCAAGATCTGCCCAGTTTGTTATACTGTAACCAAGTACAGGGCTCCCACCAACCAGGAAAGTATTGTTGTAAAATGCAAGCGAAATACTTCCGCCGGTAAACAGGTTCTCCTTGTTAAATCCTTTTTTCGTTTCTTCTGCCTCCTGCTCCTGCGCATTTCCCCAAAAAGAGATAAATGAAGAAATAATAAGTAAAGCCATTAATTTCGATTTCATAATCCCGCGTTTTGTTTGCTAATTTAACCTTGATCAGCGTTACTGGTTTAAAGCTATATAGTTAAAATATTCTTCAAATTTTATGCCCTCAAAATATTTTTTGTGCATTCAAAATATTATTGGGATCAAATACTTTTTTGATCTGGCGCATCAGGTCAAGCTGCTTTTTTTCAAAGACGATATCCATATACGATTTTTGAATAAGCCCGATGCCATGTTCCCCGCTGATCGTTCCGCCAAGGCCTTTCACCAATTCAAATAGTGCCCGGAGACTTCGCATCATCTCTTCATCTCCAAAACTATTTGGCGTCCCCTCCTTATGTATTCGTATATGCAAATTGCCATCGCCAGCGTGACCGTAACATACAACATCGAAATTATGCTTCAGGCCCAGCTCCTTTACTCCCCGGATCAGTGCGGGCAATTCTGCCCTTGGTACTACGGTATCTTCTTCAATTGTGTAGCCCGCAAGTTTTACAGCCTCCGCCACCCTTCTTCTTAGTTTCCACAACTCAGCTTTTTGTTGTGCATCCTCGGCAAAATAAATTTCACCGATATCGTATTGTGTCAGCATTTCACCAATGGCTTCCATTTCACCCATCAATACTTCCATACTATTTCCATCTACTTCAATAATAAGATGGGCTTCTATATCATTAGTAACCTGCACCGCGCTGCTATCAACAAAATCACTGACTATTTTAAGTGCATTGATCTCTATAAGTTCCATGGCACTCGGTACAAAGCCCGCCCTGAAAATTGCGCTGACTGCTTCGCCAGCCTGTTCCAGTTTTTTAAAAGGTACAAGCATCAGCAGGTCATATTTGGGATAAGGTATCAGCCGCAAAACAATTTTGGTAACAATGCCTAAGGTTCCTTCGCTGCCAACAACGAGCTGAGTAAGATTATAACCGGTAGAATTTTTCAAAACATTGGCGCCGGTCCAGATGATTTCTCCCGTTGGCAAAACAACTTCAAGATTTAATACATAATCTTTTACCACGCCATATTTTACCGCTTTTGGGCCTCCGCTGTTTTCGGCAATATTTCCTCCAATAAAACAGGAACCACGACTGGCAGGATCAGGAGGATAAAACAATCCCTTTTCTTTTACTGCCGTTTGTAACACTTCTGTGATCACGCCGGGCTCCGTGGTCACCTGTAAATTCCGTTCGTCAATTTCCAGAATTGAGTTGAATCTTTCCATGGCCATGACAACACCGCCAAGATGAGGTAGCGCACCACCACTTAATCCTGTGCCGGCACCTCTTGGTGTAACGGGAATTTTTTTTGCGTTGCAAATAGTCATGATAGCGCTGATCTCCGCGGGTGTTCGCGGCTTGATCACGACATCAGGTAAATAGTACAGGTTCTCGGTTTCATCATGGGCATACTTGTCCAGTGTTTCCCCATCATATAACACATAGTTTTCTCCAACAATGTTTTTGAACTCATTGATGATTTCCGCTGTGAGAGCTGCTTTTTCTTTTGTATGCATCGCAGGATACCTTTGTGGCGGCAAGATCGCATAAATCGGCTAGATGATAAAGTCAATTAATATGACTGTTTACGAAGGGAGGGGCACATACTCTGGCGCCTGTCGCCTCTATAGGTGTTAAATAACCCTTGCTTGATAAGAGAGAATTCAAAAGCACCGCGTCCATTATTATAATTACTCAGCGTAGAAGTAGTGACATCATAGGTAAAAGTTGCTTTCAGATCATTCCATTGCAAGCCTAACATTGGGATAAAAGCGTCCTGATAGCGATAATATAAACCCCCGATCAGTTGATAAGCGCCATCGCCTGAAAGATCATAATGCGCATTTAATCCGGCCACCATTTCAAAAGATTTGGCCTGCGTGGTAAAATAAATATTAGGATTAACCAGCCATTGATTGTTGACCAGGAAACTACCATTGAGAAAACCAATATGTCTTACTGAAATGCGGTTATCAACGCCGGGCGCCTGGCCAAAAAACGATTCATGCGGCCTGTTTACATGGTGTGCTGAATAACCGGCATTCAGGTATACTTTTTCATTAGGGAAATATGCATAATTTAATCCTAACTGAATATCAAGATAGCTGATGTTGTTATCAGACAACACTACAGATGTTGGAAGCTTGTTGTCAAAGAATTTTCCGTCAAACTGGTCAGGGAACTTAAGATTGGCCACATTGATCTGTTTATTAGCCCATCCCACATTAAAACCGGCACTGACCAAACTACCGGCATTGATCATTTGATGGTAGGCAACAGAACCGTATATCTTCGTTGATGTAAGATTACCGCTGCCCGCCACATCCCGTAGAATGACACCCCCAATCCCCATCCAACCGGTGTTTTCCTGGTTCTGCGTCACCTGCGCATCACCGAATGCACTCATTGTTTTATAGGGCACAGCCATAATGCTTGACCATTGGTTACGGTAATTGACACCTATCCTGTAGTCCCCGTCCGGAATGAAACCT
>DASTIZ010000435.1:0-5576 GCA_035717045.1 Chitinophagaceae bacterium | reverse complement strand
CTTCAGACTGACCGCACCACTTCTTTGGTAAGTGATGTAAAAGCACAAATCAACCCCACCCTAACAAGAGTAAGAGATGCTATTGATTCGTTGAAAATGGTATTAAGCAGCCTTAACAATATGTTTGAAAAAGATACAAAGGGAAATATCCAGGAGATCATTCGCAATCTTAAACAATCGACCATCAGTTTGAATAGATTATTAGATGCCGAAAGTGGCGTCCTGGCTGCAACCCTGGAAAATGCGAACTCGATCAGCTCGAATCTTAAGAAAAATAACGATAGTATAACGGCTACCATCAGCAGCATTAAAAGAGCCGCAGATAAATTCTCTTCACTTGACGTGCAACCTACCGTGGATTCGTTGCAGGCATCAATTATTGAATTCAAAAATATTTTAAGCAGGTTCAATACTAATGAGGGCACACTTGGCCTTTTAATGAAAGACCGGGCTCTTTATGATCAGTTAAATAAACTGGCGCTTGGTATGGAAATACTCATTGATGATATTCGCGTGAATCCAAAACGCTATACCGGGAATATCATATTTAACAGAAGAGATAGATCGGGTCCTTTAACTTCGCCAGCGAAAAAAGACTCAGTTCCGGAAGGCAACCAATAATGATCCTGAAAAAAATAACCCGTTCTTTTATCGTTGCGTGCCTGCTGGCAAGTCCGCTGTTTATTTTTTGCCAGGAACTGCCTACTACAAAGACCTTTACCCCTTCCGACACGGTTCGCACTGTTGAAATACTCCCGGGAGTCAGAAAATTAGAGTACCGCAAGATCGATTCCGTAACCGAGATCCAGATCCTTGCCGGCAATGTAAGATTGAAACAAGGCAATTCAATTTTTGAATGCGACAGTTGTGTGATCACAAAACGGCTGAATCTTTTCGAAGCATTTGGAAACGTACATATCAATGACTCGGATACAGCCCATGTATGGTCTGATCACTTGCGGTACCTGACTGACCGGCGAATTGCCTATCTCGATGGAAATGTAAAACTCACTGACGGCAAAGGAACGCTCACAACTCCAACATTAGAATATGATGTGAACACAAAAGTGGGGATCTACAGAAATGGAGGTAAAGTGGTAAATGAAAAAACAGTGTTGACGAGTGAGGAAGGATTTTACTATGCAGATCTAAAGGATGTTTATTTTAAAAAAAACGTACGGTTAAAAGATCCTTCTTACGACCTGCAATCTGATTCATTATTATATAATACCGGCAGCGAGATCGTTAGATTCATTGCAGAAACCTTTGTAAAAGACAGTTCCGGCAGAACCATAAGGACCCGGGAAGGCTATTATGATAAACGAACCGGGAAGGCAGAATTCGGACAAAACCCGATCGTCACGGATAAGGATTTACAAGCTACGGGGGAAAAGATTATCAGTGACGATAGCACAGGTATTACCCAGATCTTCAACAAAGGGATCATTGTGGACACAGCCGCCAAAAGAACCGTTATTGCTGATACAATTCTATATAACAAAAAGACCGAATCATTTCTGGCTTATGCAAAACCACTCATGATCATCGAGCAGGAAGGAGATTCTGTTTTTGTAACGGCTGACACCCTTTTTTCGGCTAAGCTCACCGACCTCTACGGCGAATCAGATTCCACAATAAAAAAAGATACCTTACAAGGCGTAAATGTCATGGATACAAAAACTAAGGACAGTACCGACAGGTATTTTGAAGCGTTCAGGAATGTACGGGTATTTTCAGATTCCATGCAGGCAGTTTGCGATAGCATGTTCTATTCGTTTAAAGATTCCGTTTTTCGCTTGTATTATGAGCCCGTTCTTTGGTCAAATGAAAGCCAGATAACCGGTGATACTATTTTGCTGTTTACAAAAAATAAAAAGGCGGACAGGATGCAGGTCTTTAAAAATAGCTTTATCGCAAGCTTAGTGAAACCGGAAATATTCAACCAGGTAAAGTCGACGCGGATGGATGCTTATTTCATAGATGGAAATATTGATTCGGTTCGTGCTCGGGGCGCGGCAGAATGTATATATTATATACAGGATGAGGACAGCGCATTTACAGGTATTAATCAATCCACCTCTGACCTGATGGATGTTTATTTTAAAGAAAAAGAACTGCAACGTGTTGTTTTCCGTACACAGGTAAAAGGAACGATCTGGCCGATGAAAGACAAATCTCCCTCAGAGATGAGGCTGGCCAACTTCAAATGGCGCGATGCTGAGAGACCCAAGACGAAGTATGAGATGTTTGAGTAGTCAGTCGGCAGTCTTCAGTCTGCAGTCAACAGTTCGCAGTCTGCTACCAGGTATTAACATGCAAGTGTGAAGTGACTGCCGACTGTTGACTGCAGACTGGAGTCTGACTTTTGCATTTCCTTTAAACTTATCTGGCATCCTTTTTCGTTAAACAGATGAAAACATTCCGCCATGAAAAGATCATTCCTGTTTTTTATCGCATGCCTTCTGATTTCGGCCTCCCAGTTAACAGCCCAGGATTATAAAACAGCGTTAGGTATCCGGTTAAGCAGCCAGGGGCCAGCAATCAACAATTCGGTCAGCTTTAAACATTTTATGAACCCTAAGCTGGCGATTGAAGGACTATTCACTTTTGATAACAGAGCCGCAATCGGGGCATTATTGGAGATACATACTCCGATGCCCTCAACTCCGGGACTGCAGTGGTTTTATGGTGCGGGCGCCTATATTGGCTTTGACGCTGATAAGACACATACTGACCGGGCCTTAATGGGAGCCCAGGGTATTGTAGGACTTGATTATAAATTTGCGAATCTCCCGTTGAATCTCTCCCTTGACTGGAAGCCTGAATTGAACATCATCGACAATATCAATTTTGAGCCGGCAGCCGTCGGATTTACTATACGATTTACGTTTGGTAGACCACAACAAGTTGAACCCGCATCGGAATAAAATTCTCGACCTTTTAGATTCGATCAACCCGGAACGGCTTCGAATCTGCGGGTTGGTTTCTTCGAATTGCCTGAATTGCGTTATTTTTTTGCGGTAAAATGCAGGAAATTATCGTTTGTAATTCATTTTTTTCCTTACCTTCATTTTACCAAACTTCTGCTTGTGCTATTGCTTACAAGTTTTTCATTGATCGTTCATCTATTCATTTTATGTTCCTGCTCGCTGGCACAGAAGAAGACAGTTTGTGCTAATCATACCTTATTTATTGCTGAAACTATTGAATCCTGTCAACGGCCACTAAAGTTCGATACACCAGGTGGAAGTAGTAGTGGGCTGATGCCTGCTGCAAATATCAAAATGGTGATGGCTTTAGTAGTATGAAAAAAGACGCGTTAGTAACCCGGTTTGAACTATTAAAAACCAGATTCTTTTTAAAAACTGCTTATTAATAAAAAAACAAACATGATGACAAGAAAAATTACACCACTCGTGTTTTTGTTATCGCTTGTGACGTTGCTGCCACTATTAGGTATAGCTCAGCAAAGAACCATTACGGGCACTGTAAAGTCTGCGAACAGCAACCTTGGGCTTGATCGTGTCTCTATAAAAGTAGTTGGTACTGACAGGGGCACCACAACTGGTGCTAATGGCACGTTCTCCATAAGGGCCAGCACTGGTGAAGTATTGGAATTTACGGACATAGGGCATTTACCACAGCGACAGACAATTGGCAACTCTGATACATATGATATTCTATTGACACCGAACGAAAAAGTCGAACAAGAAGTCATTATAGTAGGATATTCAACCCAGAAAAAAATTAACCTGACGGGATCCGTATCTACCGTCGATGTCAGAAAAACTTTATCGTCGAGGCCGATAGCAGACGTCGGGAGAGCATTGCAGGGCTCTGCTTCAGGATTAAGCATAAGGGTACCCAGTGGTGAAATTGGCTCTGAACCTATTATTAAGATAAGAGGGCAGTTGGGTTCTTTACAAGGTGGAAGTTCACCCTTAATATTATTAGACAATGTTGAAATACCTAGCATACAAGTAGTAAATCCCAATGACATTGCGTCCATTACCGTATTAAAAGACGCAGCTTCTGCATCTATTTATGGATCAAAAGCCTCGTTTGGAGTTATATTGATCACCACAAAAAAAGGTTCGGGATCGAGTAAACCTCAAATTAATTATTCGAATAATTTCTCCTGGCAAAATGTATGGAAAGAACTTCACATGGCTGATGTCAATGGTTTGAAATATACAGTAGATGCCGCAGAAAGGATAGGTACGACCACACCAGTCGGAGCATTTTATTATGTGGACAGGGCAAGCTACGACAAGGCTGTAGCATGGAGGCATAAATATGGAAACACGATTGGACCAAATGACCCCACAGTATTTGGCAGAGATTGGTTTGTACAGGGGGCTAATCAAAAAATGGGTGTAAGAACATACGATCCATATGACTATATGATTGAAGAATGGGCACCGACTCAACAACATAATTTATCCATAGGTCTTACCGAAGGTAAGACATCGTATAATTTAGGGCTCGGTTTGTTAGAACAAAGCGGCATGATGAAGCCCGCAAAAGTTGATAAGTTTTCGCGTCAGAATGTATCTGTTAAAGTATCCAGTGATATCAATAAATATGTCACTATTCGCGCAGCCGCATTGTACGCGAGAAGAAACAAACAATACGCCTACGTTACGAACTCAACGACAGCCGATCCGTGGCTTTATTTATACAGGTGGAGTTCCTTGTATCCTTTTGGGAACGACGAAAACGGAGATCCCATTCGAAGCCCGGTAAGCGAAGCTGCTGCCGCTAATACAGCCAACATTTTGCAGAATTATTCGAATTATAGCCTTGGCTCAACCGTAAATATTACCGGCAACTGGAAAGTAGACTTCGATTACACCTTTTCCAATCAGGACGAAACCTGGAAAAGACCGGGAACACGGTACACAATGAGAGATTCCTGGGTGGCGCCCGTAGCCCGATTTGATGACAATGGTAACCGGGTATATGTAAATAATGAAGGAAAAGTGGTTGCCAGTACCGATCCTGGAGCTATTGCGGCTTTTGACCTGACCAAACAAACCTACACAGCACTTGGTGCAAATCCCGATCATTTTGCACGAACAGCTACAAATTTTTTCAGTCACACCATTAATGCATTCTCTACTTATAACTGGACTTTAAATAGCTATCATGCATTTAAGTTTATCCTCGGTGTCAACCGTGTAGCTGCCACAACTGAATTCCAATCGTCACAAATAACGAATCTCTCAGACATTAACAACCCGCAGTTCAATTTTGGAACTGGTACGCAAACGATTTCCGGGGGCAAATCATGGGAATCTCAATTAGGATATTTTGGACGCGTTAACTACGCGTTTCAAGATAAATATTTGATAGAAGGCAATTTACGATACGACGGATCATCAAAATTTCCACCTGACCTGTGGTGGAGATTGTATCCTTCTTTTTCGGCCGGATGGGTAGCCAGTGAAGAACGATTCATGGAATGGATAAAACCCATGGTCAATTCACTTAAGTTCAGAGCATCATGGGGTTCTATCGGTGACCAAAGCGTACCGAGTGGTTTATATATTTCTACATTACCGGGCGGTCAATCC
>DASTIZ010000434.1:0-7777 GCA_035717045.1 Chitinophagaceae bacterium | reverse complement strand
GCATTGCTGTGCATCCCAAGTTTGTGTGCTGCTTCATGAATAGCAAGCCAACCCCTGGCATCTACCTTATCGGCGCAGATCTTTTCCCGTATTTCCTCATCAAATATTTCAGCCCCGCCCCCCGGTAATGAATCCAATCCTGCATTTTTTAAATAGATCAGGCCCTCTTCGTTACTCATTCTAGCCTTGCGAAACATATAATCAAGTTCCACAGCCGTAAAACCTTTTATGTGTAAGGAAGGTCTGTGCGCTTTTATTTTCCGTAAAACATCTGCAAAAAACTCAATGTTCATTTTTGGATGCACGCCTCCTACAATATGTACTTCAGTTACCGGTAGTCCATCGTACTTTCTTACTATGTGCAACATTTGCTCGGTAGATAGTTCCCATCCTTCCTCACGTCGAGCATATAAACGGCTGTAGCTACAGAAATTACAGGTGAACACACATACATTGGTTGGTTCTATATGGAAGTTCCGGTTGAAGTAAGTAATGTCGCCATGTTTCTTTTCCCTGATATAATTAGCCAGGGAGCCGAGAAAGGGGAGGGAACCATTTTCAAAAAGAAAAATTCCCTCTTCATCAGTTATCCTTTCTCCGCCATAAACTTTATGCTGAATGTCAATAAGCTCCTGGGGCAAACTGTTTAATACCTGTTCGGCAACCGGTGTAAGCATCTGAATGATTTGGCCGCAAAATTAGAAGATAAACAAATAACCCTCCAGCCAGGAGGGTTATTTGTTTATGCGTTTGATATTTATCAGTACTTCACAACCTGTACATTCACATTCCTGTTACTGTCTTCATATCCGAGGTTGACCGTATAGACACCAGCGGCCCTGCCACCAAGATTGATCTGCACATACTTTTCACCGCCAGCAGGGAATTGTTTGCTGTAAACCAACTGGCCAACAGAATTATATACATTTATATATCTCAGGGTTGTTGGAGCCTGGTAGTGCCATACGCCAAATGCAGATCGGAAAGGATTTGGCAGGACGAGGTAACCCTGGTTCTTTAATTTTTGGGGCAGTGTTTGAGTTCTCAGGTTGATATCGTCCAGATAAAAGTTGTTCTCAATATTACCGCTAAAGCGGTAGACGACCTGGAGCAATGGTTCAGTAGAACTTAACCATTTACCTAAATTCACTGAATCCCGTCTCCATTCATTGGCTTTTGGAACAAATGGAAGCATTGATGTCTGGAAGTTTGGATCATTAACCGTTTGAAGATCTTCCCCCCACTTCTTATAAACTATAGTAAAGGTGTTACCGCAATCTTTTGATAACAGAATGGTAAGTGTATCCAGTCGTGATCCAGTAGTACCTGGCAACGTTCTGGTCAGGTGCGCGAGGTTAAACGACAAGAAGATTGAATCAATGCCCGAATAGCTATAGTTTGGCATGGCAAGATCATCAATACGGTCAACATTGGTATTTACATAGTCGTTGAAATATGCTGAACCAGCACTCCGGTTGCCCACTGAAGCATTGCGTGTCCATGTGATATCACCATTCGGGTTTATGATCTCCCAGTTTGGCGGCGGGAAAGTTCCACTTGAGAAATCTTCAGTAACTGTACCCGGTAACGGTATCACCTGGAATACACGGTAGGATTTTACCAACGTGTCGCTTGTTGGATCTTCATCCGCTACGTTATTGGGTAAAGTGGTGTACACTCTTATTGAGTGGTTGCCTACAGCGCCCAAAGCAGCAGTTGGTAACGTAACTGTCTCAACCTGGTTTCTGGCAAGGTTTCCGGTCCAGTCAACCGTGGTTATTGGTCCTGCTCCATCGATCTGATAGTTTATCTTAACCGAAGTAAGATTTACTTTGCCATAATTCTTAATCACAACAACGGGTGCCTGTGAGCTTGTACAAGCCTTGGAGTCTGGTTTGTTGATAGCAATAACACCGGCATCGTTATTCGCAAAGATTTTCTTATCGATATTAATATCGTCTATATACAAATTGTTGCCGTATCCATTTATTGCCCTGAATTGGACCTGGATATTACCTGCGTTGATAAAGCTACTCAGATCGATCGCTTTTCTTATCCATTGGTCCGCAGCCGAAGGAGTGTATTCGGCGCCTTGAGTCGGAGCAGCGCCCTGGGGTGCCACAAAGGCTGTATCATTTCTCACATCATAAACAACCTGGAAAGTCTGCCCACAGTCGGTGGAAACCATGACCTGAAAATTATCAAGAATGGTTCCGAAGATGTCTGAATAGCCGCGGTATGCGGCCCAAAAACTCAACCAAAGCGAATCAGCGGTTCCTATGGCAAATGGCGGTGTGCGTAGATCGTCTGTCTGACCTGCAGCTAAGTAGTCATAATGGTCAACATAAGCTTTCCCAGTACCGGAATGTGCCACGCCAGTGGTAGATCTTGCCCATGTTATACCACCATCCGGATTATTTCTTATCCAGCCCGCGGGTGGGAAAGTCGCACTTTCAAATCCTTCAACTAATGGTAATGTTCCGCCAGCACCGCGATTCCCGGACACTGTTTTACAGTCATTGGCCGGATCAGAATCAGCAACACCATTTGGTAATGATGTACATATTTGAATTGAGTTTGCACCTAAAGCAAGTGGCACCGCGTTTAATGGTATATTGACTGCGGCCAAAGAAGCAAGATTCCCGGTCCAGGGAAATGTTTGGACCGTTGTACCATTTCTTACTACAGTTATAGTTACTGAGGTAAGTGCATTAGAACCAAAATTCCTCAAAGTAACAGTCAATGGTACTGTTGGATCGCAGCTTACAAAGCCAGCAGAAGGGTTCAATACAGCGGATATACCTGCATTGTCGGGAGTTAATACTGGCGGTACACACCCATTAGAGGTTTTCAATGAAGCAAGACAATTATCCAGTACCCACTGCATCCGGTCTACCTGTTTTTGGGTAAACAATGAATAGCATGCATCATTCGTATAGTCCATGAAGTTTTGATACATAAAGCCCGGAGCTGTGCCCGAGCACGCATCGGTTTGCACACCCGATGGGCATCCCGCCGTTGCACCCGCCTGGTTAGGCGTATCTCCTATCGATTGATCACCTGTGGTGCCCGCCAGAGAAGCGGGAAGAATACAAGAGCCGCTTAATTGTCTGAAATCCGAGTTAACACATCCGCTTTCATCACCCCAGAGATGAAAAAGACCAAAGCAGTGACCTAGTTCATGTGGTAACGTACGGCCCAAATTAAAGGAGGGGTCTACATACGCTGGGTTATTTCCAAATCCGTCAAAAGCCAGAACAACACCGAATTCGTCGGCATTACCTGCTCCCGGAAATTGCGCAATGCCCAGGAGACACTCACCCACTTCACCGACCCACACATTCAAATAGCGTGTAGGATCCCACGCATCAATACCGCCTTGCGCAGTATGCTTAAGCATGTTGTAATTATTTCCGCTGCAAAGTGTGGTGCCTGTAAGAGTGGACGGTGTCCTTGTAATACCGTTGGTTGGAAGATTATTTGGATCCCTTTGAGCAAGACAAAACTGGATCTGGCAATAGTCTCTGTAAGCTCTTACAGGATAAAAAGCTGTTGCATTGGTACTGTCAGCATTCGCACCCCTGAAATCTTCATTCAATTTATTCAACTGCCACAAGACATCTGCATCGGTAACCTGGGCAAGTCTCGTTGAATTACCAACGATATGGAAAACAATCGGAATTTCCACTACTACACCTGTTCTGCTGGTACGATTTGATGACTCCGGTGCAAACCGGTTTTTGTTCTGCTCGGCGAGTTCTCTCGCGGCAGGATTTTGCTGAAAGTACAATTCAAGAGCTTCCATAGTGGCACAATGCAAGCGTTCACTGGTAGGATTGATAGGTTGTGTCCGTTGTTGAGCAAAAGAGTTACTAGAGCCTAGAAGTAAAAGAGCCGTAAATGCCAGAAAAGTAAATTTTTTCAAAGCAGTATTGTTTTGGGTTAAAAATTATAATTGATACGCTCAGGATTATAGCTACAAGTTTACAGAATAATAGTCGAAAAAGAAAAATTTGTTTTTCGCTTATACCTGCAAATAATCAAGCTGTTAAAACAGTTTGGCTGAGCGGATTTGAAGTGATCTTAATCGATGCAGAAAGGGTGCCTGCATGCTCAAAAATAAATGCGGATCAATGCACGAATGTTAGAACAATTTGAAATGATTATCTTCCGCATATTATTCATCGTTAAAAGAGGAAGAATGAATATAAGATTGAGGCTGACTATTATGAGTTTTTTCCAGTTTTTTGTTTGGGGAGCATGGCTGATCACTATTTCCACCTATTATTTCACCAGTCCAATGGGTGCCGGAATGGATGCAGGCAAGAAATTTGGGGATATATTCTCCACGCTTGCCATCTCTTCCATTTTTATGCCCGCAATCGTTGGAATTATTGCCGACAAATGGATAAATGCTGAAAGACTTTATGGGATACTACATATTCTTTACGGCCTCGTCTTGTTATATGTGCCCCGCGTGAATGATGCCGATACCCTTTATTATGTCATACTTGCTGCGATGATTTGTTACATGCCGACAATTTCATTATCAAACTCAGTTTCATATACGATCCTGAAAAGAGAAAACTATGATGTAATAAAAGTATTTCCACCCATTCGTGTTTGGGGAACGATCGGCTTTATAGTCGCTATGTGGATTACTAACTTGTCAGGGAGTAAGGCTAATGCGAATCAATTTTACATTGCGGCAGTTGCTGCCATTGCTTTAGGACTATTTTCTTTTACACTGCCTAATTGCCCGCCTCAAAGATCCATTTCAAAAGGTGCATCCATTATCGAACAGTTGGGTTTAAATGCCTTTACTTTATTCGCTAAGTATAAAATGGCCTTGTTTTTTATTTTCGCGATGTTTCTTGGTGCCGCCTTGCAGCTAACAAATATGTATGGGGATACTTTTCTCGATGATTTCAGGAAAATGCCCGAGTATGGTCCGGATTCTTTTGTGGTAAAATATTCAACGATCATTTTATCCATTTCACAAATTTCAGAGACCGTGTTTATCTTAACGATTCCGTTTTTTTTAAAACGTTTCGGAATAAAGAAGGTGATGCTGTTTTCGATGGTGGCGTGGGTTTTACGCTTCGGACTTTTTGCATATGGGAACCCGGAAGACGGATTGTGGATGATTATCCTTTCCTGTATCGTATACGGACTGGCGTTCGATTTTTTTAATATATCGGGATCCCTGTTTGTTGAAACCACCACGGATCCCTCCATCAGATCAAGTGCCCAGGGTTTGTTTATGATGATGACAAACGGATTTGGAGCTTTTCTGGGAAGCAGGATCAGCGGAAGAGTAATCGATTCGTACTATACACTTCCAAACGGGGACAGGAGCTGGACCGGGATATGGCTTTGTTTCGCCGGGTATGCTTTAGGAGTTGCCATTCTATTCATGGTTTTATTTAAACACAAGCATGATCCGGGAAAAGTGGGCGCTATTCAACACTAACATTCAGTTTTAAAAAAATCCAACCGAAAGGTGTTGTCTTAAAAAAAGAATCCCAAACTCGAATGGAATTTGGGATTTTACTATTTGGAATTTTTCAAACCAGATGTGATTCAATCTTCTTAACAAAATTTCCTTTAGGTTGTGCACCTACCAGTTTATCTACCACCTGGCCATTCTTAAAAAATAAAATTGCGGGGATAGATGTGATCCCGTAATTCATGCTCACATTTGGGTTCACATCTACATTGACCTTACCCACATTGATCTTACCATCATATTCTTTTGCGAGAGATTCGATCACCGGTCCAATTGCACGACAGGGGCCACACCATTCTGCCCAGAAATCTACTACCGTTAATTTATCTGCGGATAATACTTCACTTTGAAAGTTGCCATCTGTAAACTCTTTTGCCATATTATTTCCTTTTTATTTGTAAGGGATCAAAAATACAACCAAAAATATTACTGCGAAGTTATGACACAATTATGTGACTAACTTGTCATGAAAACCCCATGACCTGTATCAATTTATGCTAAATAGCCAGTCTTAAAATTGTTTTAACAGCAATAGAAAATTTACTCAATGTGTAAGCACCTGGACATCAAAATCGGGATTAGATTCAAGAAAATCGACCATTTCGTCATTCATTTCAAAACCATTATCCATCGTTACTAAACTGATCTTTAAGTTGTCTTTTGGCTCATTCAGATTGACGCGAAGTGTCGATCTGCCCGGGAACTTTCTCACATTTTCATCAAAGAAAGTTACTATATCAGTTGTTATGCTTTTCGGATGAACATCAACGATCAATTGTTTTGTAAGATTCCGCTTGATGGTTTCCACCATGGTAATGCCACTTATTTTGAATTCATACTCAGATGCGGCAAATCGTTGCTTAAAAAACCCTGTTATGAACAATGAGGAACCCTGTTGCAGAAAGGGTGTGAATTTAACGTAATCATCGCCCCACAAGACCAAATCCGATTTTCCCGAATAATCTTCGATAGTAAATGAGCCGTATTTATTTCCTTTCCTCGAAATTTTATGATCGGCAACTGTAACAAGGCCGACTATCCGGAACATTCGACCCGGGTTTGGCTGCAGATGCACCGCCTCTTTAAATTCATTGAAGTCAGAAAGAGACGTAATGCCATAATGCCTCAATTCAAATTTATAATGATCAAGCGGATGACCACTTAAGAACATTCCCGTTACTTCTTTTTCATGTTCAAGTTGAACGATCAAAGGCCATCTGTCGCAGGGCGGCAGAGTTGGCGTTCTTATTTCAACTGCCAACGGCAGATCTCCAAATAATGTATTTGTCGATGAAGTATTATTTTGCTGGTAAACCTGCCCAAACCGGATGATCTTTTCAAGACCCGTTGTTTGATCTTCCGGAATGGTATGAAAGAACTGGGCGCGATGATGTTCCGGGAAACAATCGAAACCTCCTGCGTAGGCCAGGCATTCCAAAGTCTTTTTATTTACGGCACGCTGATTAACCCTCTTGATAAAGTCAAAAATGTTTTTATATGCTCCGTTCTTTTCTCTTTCCTCAATTATGTTTTCAACCGCTGCTTCACCACAGCCTTTCAAGCCACCGAGACCAAAACGAATTTCGCCTTTTTGATTGACGGCAAATCCTTTTTTCGATTCATTTATATCCGGGCCAAGTACCTTTATTCCCATTCGCTTACATTCTTCCATAAAGAATGTGATCTTCTCGATGCTCCCGGCATGATTTAAAACTGCAGCCATGTACTCACCCGGGTAATGACTTTTTAAGTATGCAGTCTGGTAAGCAACATACGCGTAGCAGGTGGAATGAGACTTATTAAACGCATATTGAGCAAATGCTTCCCAGTCGGTCCAGATCTTTTCCAAAGTATATTCACCAAAACCTTTCTTCTTTGCATTCTGGATGAACTGGCCTTTCATTTTGTCCAATACTGACTTCTGTTTCTTGCCCATTGCTTTACGCAGCACATCAGCATCTCCTTTACTAAAATCTGCCAGTTTTTGAGCCAGTAACATCACCTGTTCCTGGTACACAGTGATCCCATAGGTTTCTTTCAGGATTTCTTCCATTTCTGGAAGATCATAGGCAATTGCTTCACGACCGTGTTTGCGTTCAATAAAATTGGGTATATAGGCAAGCGGGCCCGGTCGATATAAGGCATTCATTGCGATTAGATCATCTAACCGGTCAGGTTTTAGTTCCCGCAAATATTTTTGCATGCCCGGACTTTCAAACTGGAATGTCCCGATGGTATCGCCATGCTGGTACAGCCTGAAGGTTTTTT
>DASTIZ010000433.1:0-5588 GCA_035717045.1 Chitinophagaceae bacterium | reverse complement strand
ATTACCGAAAAGCTTTCTTTTTCTCTTGAAGGTACCTACCGGATTATCGGGAACGATTACCTGGATGGCTTTAGTCATGCAGCAAATCCTGAAATGGCGGACCATTATCACACGGCGATGATCGGGCTGATCTATTCATTTGGAAAACGAAATATGTTTGATTGTCCCAGGGTGAGTAATTAGTTTAAAAGGTTCCAAAAGTTCAATAAGTTTCAAAGGTTTGGCCCAACTTTTTAAACCTTTTGAACCTTGTAAACTTCTTGAACCTAATCTTCCCCTCCTTATCTTCGCGTACCTAAAAAATCAGAAATGTCTCAAGCCTGGAAAGATTATCAGCAAAAAAATAAGGACCGTTTCTTAAATGAGTTGCTTGAATTATTGCGTATACCAAGTGTAAGTGCCAGAAGCGAACATAAGACCGATATGATGAAATGTGCTGAGGCTGTTAAACAACGTTTGCTTGAGGCAGGCGCTGATAAAGCCGAAGTGTTTCCGACTTCCGGTCATCCTGTTGTTTACGGAGAAAAAATCTTTGATCCTAAAAAACCAACTGTGCTTGTTTATGGGCATTATGATGTCCAGCCGCCTGACCCATTAGATCTTTGGCATAGTCCTCCTTTCGAGCCAGTGATCAAAGACGGAAAAATTTTTGCAAGGGGAAGTTGCGACGATAAGGGTCAGTTCTATATGCATATAAAAGCCCTGGAAACAATGGTGAATACAAATTCACTTTTTACCAATATAAAATTTTGCATAGAAGGCGAAGAAGAAGTGGGATCTGCTCACCTTGCCGAATTTGTAACAAAAAACAAAGATCTTTTGAAAGCTGATGTCATCCTGATCAGCGACAGTGCTATGCTAAGCCTGGAAAATCCGTCGATCGATATTGGTGTTCGTGGGTTAAGTTACATCGAAGTTGAGGTAACAGGGCCTAACCGGGATCTTCATAGTGGTGTATATGGCGGTGCCGTCGCCAACCCCATAACTGTTCTGGCAAGAATGATCGCTTCTCTCCATGATGAAAACAATCATATTACCATCCCCGGTTTTTATGATGATGTAGTGGAAGCAACGCCTGAAGAAAGAGAAAAAATGTCTGCTGTCCCTTATGATGAAAAAGAATTCAAGGAAGACCTTGGCGTGAAAGAATTGTGGGGAGAGAAAGGTTTCACAACAAATGAAAGAACAGGTATTCGCCCAACAATTGAGTTAAATGGGATCTGGGGTGGCTATACAGGCGAAGGTTCAAAAACAGTATTACCTGCAAAAGTATTTGCAAAAATTTCTGCGCGGCTTGTGCCCAACCAGGATAGCAGGAAGATTACCGACCTGTTGATAAATCATTTGAAAAAAATCGCGCCGCCTTATGTTACTGTCAAGGCAAGACCGCATCATGGAGGTGAGCCCTATATGACACCCATCGATAGCAAGGCCTATAAGGCAGCAGCGGCGGCAATAAAAGACACCTTCGGAAAAGAACCGATCCCCGTTCGGGGTGGTGGCAGTATCCCTATATGTTCACTATTTGAACAGGAGCTGGGAATTAAAATTGTGTTCATGGGTTTTGGATTGGATAGTGATAATTTGCACAGTCCCAATGAAAAATTCAACCTGGAAAATTTCTATAAAGGGATAGAAACGATTCCTTATTTCCATAAGCATTTTGCTGAAATGTAATCTGCTGGATGCCGGGTATTTAACCTCACTTCATACCAGGTGAGGTTTTTTTATTTTATATACCTTTAAAATAAAATCAACCACCATGCGATTTTTATCTTTCCTGCTACTTCCGTGTTGTGTCTCATCACAGGTAAATCCTGCATTTTTAGTGAAAGCAAATCTGAATTACAACCGGGTAGAATATAAAGGTGATGGGTTATTTGGTTTTGAGACAAACGATAAATTCGGGTACATGGATAAAACCGGGAAGATTATTATCCCGGCCGAGTATTCGTATAAACAGAATGCCGGTACTATACCGTTTTTTCACAAGGGCCTGATCGCCGTAAAAAAGGGTGATAAAATGGGCATTATCGATAAGACAGGCAACATCATCATACCATTTGAATATGATAATGTGTATGTCCAGTACCAGGTCAAAGACGTATTTCCGGCAGTAAAGAAAGCGAATGGCAAAAATTTTTACGGAATAATAAACTCGCAGAATAAAGTTTCTGTACCCCTCGTTTACGATGAGCTGCTCATGGATAGCAATCTTATAAAAGTAAAAAAAAGTGGAAAATGGGGAGTTGTGAATATTGCAGGGCAACAGATCCTTCCTGAAGAATATGATGCTATCTACACGTACAGTGGAGAGAAGATGATACAAGCCACGAAGGGCGATCAGCTAAAATTCTTTACCGCATCGGGGACGTTACTGTTCGAAAAAGCAAAAAATGTCTACACGATCCTGGGTTGCGCAGACGGAATGATCAGGTGTAAGGTAAATGATAAATATGGGTTCCTCGATCATAAGGGAAATGAAGTGATCATTACGCGTTATGATGACGCCAGTGATTTTATAAATGGGCTGGCAAAAGTAGGTAAGAAAACTGCCGGGTCAGGCACTACAACTTTGTATGGCTTCATCGATAAAAAAGCAAACGAGATCGTGCCGCTGAAATACCCGTCTGCAAACCTGGGTTTGTTTCAATTTGGCTTGATCAGGGCTAAAGATCCCGAAACCAATCGTTGGGGTTATTATGATAAAACCGGAAAGTGGGTTTTACAGCCGGCTTATCTTGAGGCCGTCAATTCTGATTATCTCGGTGGCCTGTGGGTAAAGATGACGGATGGAAAGTATCATTATATCAACAGGACAGGCAAAGATTTCGGGACCATCGACAACAAGGGTTCAGGTTATTATTTCTTTGGAGAATCCGGGTATTCGGTATATGCAGATTCAGAAACACCGTATGCATTGATTGATAAAACGGGTAACACCATCAAACTAATAGAAGATTGTGATGGCATCTATTCATTTATTAATGAAATCGCCGGTTATAAGTGTAAGTCAAATGGCAAATACGGGTTTCTTGATTTAAATGGAAATAAGATCATCAATTGCGAGTATGATGGATTTGGCGGATTTTATGATGGCGTTTCCAGGATTGATAAGAAGATAGATGGCAGGACCAAATCCGGACTTATCGACTCCAAAGGGACTATCCTTCTCCCGGTAGTGTATGAATCGCTGGGAAGTTTTAGAGATGGCTGGGCCATCATAAGAAAAGACAGCAATCATTTTTTTGTTGACAGAAATGGGAATTTAAAAGACGCGGCAAGGAGATATAATGAACTTTATGATTTTCATTCCGGCTATTCGAAGGGTGTGATAAAGGGGAAAAATAACAACCCAAATACTTATTATTATATTAACAAAGACCTGAGAGAAGAATTCAGCTTCACCGGTAAAGAGGCTTATGATTTCTGGGATGATGTAGCCGTTGTAAAGACAGATAAAGAATTTCAATTGATGAATAAGAAGGGTGAGATTATTAAATCACTTGGCACGGTAGATATGTTAAAATTTAGTGTTGAAGGTCTATTGGCAATAAGAGATAAAGGCAAATGGGGATTTGTCAATAATAGAGGGGAGATCATCATTGCGCCAAAGTATGATAGCTGCGACGTGTTCAAGTACGGATATGCAAAAGTAAAGATGAAGGGCAAATGGGGAATAATTGACAGGTCCGGAACCCAGGTTCTGGAACCAGGATTTGATAATATTTTTCCGGGAGAAAATGGAGTTTTTATTTTCTATGAAAACCTGGCATGGGGCGTAGTTGACAGAACGGGGAAGATCTTGGTGTCACCAAACTTGCCTATCGTAACAAGTTTTGAAAATGACAGGGCCCTGGCAAGAAAAGGCAAAACTTTTGCAATCGTTAAGTCTCCCATGTTGAGATAACTCCGAAGCCGGTACATTCATTGCCTGCTTTTAAATTTAAGTATGAAGGAAAAAGGTAAGCTTCGCCTGGATAAATACCTCTGGGCAATACGGCTGTTCAAAACAAGAACACAGGCATCGGTTGCGTGTGATACCGGCAAAGTAAAATTTAATGGCCAACAGGCAAAAGCTGCCCGGCATGTCAACGTTGGGGACGAATATGAAGTAAAGACTGAAGCCAAACGTTGGCGGATCCGGGTAAGCGGGTTATTAGACCATCGTGTGGCCTATGGGGAAGCCATAAAAAATTACATAGATATTACACCTGCAGAAGAAATTGAAAGGCTACAATACCAGGCAGCGAGTTTTCATACCGGTAAGCGATTAAGCAAGATCGGCAGACCTACAAAAAAGCAAAGAAGAGATATTGATGGGTTCCTTGGTGAGTAACTTTCGCGATGTCAAAATGCCGGAACTTTCCGTACTGGCATTATTTTTTCGGCAAAAACATTAGCCACCTGTGAAACCGTTGGAACAATATTTTTTAACTCTAAAACTCGTCAATATGGAAAATAAGGCTATTGACAAACCCAGGACATCGTGGCCGAGTTTGTTTGACCGGGGTTGGGTAGAGAAATTTTTCAATTCACCCATGGATGAGTATTTCAATTTTGGAAAGATGATGAATGTTCCGGCCGTAAACGTTTCAGAAACAGATAAAGAATTCAGGCTGAACATCGCTGCTCCTGGTTTGGAAAAGACAGATTTTAAAATAGACGCCTATGATGACATGCTCACCATCAGCGCCGAACATGAGAGGGAAGACAAGCAAGAAAAAGATGGAAAGTATAACCGCCGGGAATATAACTACAGCAGTTGGAGCAGGAGTTTTTCGCTTCCTGAAAATTGTGATTTGAACAAGATCGATGCTGAGTATAAGAACGGTGAATTGAGAGTTGTTATTCCAAAAAGGGAAATAAAAGAACCAAAAAAATCAAAGTCTATCTCGGTGAAATAATCGGATATCTAAGCAAATGATGGGATGCCAAAAGATCCCCGTCCCGCTGAAGCAGGACGGGGATTTATTTTTTCAATTTTTCATACTATTTTAAAGCTCACGCTTTCTTATGAAATTCCTTTTGCTACCGTTCTTTGTTTTGAATGCTTGTTGGATACATGCACAGGAAACACCTCCGCCTTCCCCGCCTGTTACTGATAGCCTTGATCAATACGCCAAAGATTCGGTTGGCATTTTTCAAAAAGTGGAGGTGAAAGCAAGTTTCGCCGGTGGATTACCAGCCTGGTAGAAATTCCTTGAAAGGAATCCGGATGCCAACGCTCCATGAAAAGAACTTCGGCGCAAGACAAAATATTTTGAGCAACCCGCTATCTGTCAATTCATCGTTTGCAAGGACGGTACTATTTGCGACATAAGGGTCGTAAATAAAGTATGGCCTTCAATAAAAAAAAAGTCGAACGCATCATCAAACTATCCGGGATTGAGTACCTGCTGAACAAGACGGAAAGAAGGTGAAGGCTTATCGCAAGCAGCCGGTCACTTATGTCGTCATGTCAGAATAGTTATCACTGACCAAAATCAATGTTCCCATTCACGGCTGTCATTCTTTTCGGTATTACCGGGACGTATATTAGCCTGTTAACAATATTACTCACTTTAAAACATGGTATATGGAAACCA
>DASTIZ010000432.1:0-12413 GCA_035717045.1 Chitinophagaceae bacterium | reverse complement strand
GAAGCATATAATTGCACGCCATCGCCTTCGCAGAACGTAGTATCTGGTCTTACTGTCAGTGAAACCCTGTCAACAACCCGGACCCTTACCGAATCACTATTAAGGCAGCCATTATCATCCAATTGAACTTTGTACCATGTCGTTGTTTTCGGATAGACAAGCGGCGTTGGTGTATTTGCCGACATGATATTATAATTAGGTAACCAGGAAAAAGCACCTGATCCGGTTGCCGACAATTGCAGGGTATCAATATTGCAAATAAGGGTATCACGAAAAGCAAGAGCGATTGGTGGCTTATCAATAATAATAATATCCTTGTATACTGTATCCACGCATCCCTTACTGCTTTGAACGATCAGTTGCGCAACTTTTGTACCTGTAGTCGGGTATGAATAAGCAGGATTTTGTAACCGCGATGTGTCATTCAGTACAGTCGTTTGTCCAAAATCCCATCTCCAACCATTTACAGTACCATACACAGTTGTAGTTGCATCAGTGAAAGTAGTTGGTTTATTTACACAAACTCCTGACGCTGTAAAATCCGGAAAGAAACCCGGGTATACGCCCAGTTGCATGGTAGCGGAATCTGAACATTGATCGCCCGGGTTCACAACAAGTTTTACTGTATAAATTCCTGTATCCGGGTAGGTGTCTGAGGGAGTTTCAAAAATGGAAGTATCGTTTGTGACGGTGGGTACTCCAAAGTCCCAATGCCATGCAAAGATCAATGATGATGGGGTCTGGTTAGCAAAACTTACATTAAAGTCGTCGCAAAAAGTAGCTGATAATGGTAATTGTGCTGCAACAAAATCACAATCGGCAACTTTTAAGATAAAATCCTTTCGATGAGTGTTTATCAGGCTACCATTCCGGTATTCATTTACGCAAACGGTGATAACGTATGAACCCGCGCCGGGTGCAATGCCGGATATTATACCCGTACTGGGACTAATTGTTACTCCCGTCCCTAATGGATTGGATGCAGTATATCCGTTACCATAAGGAACAATAGCATACGGTGGCGGTGGCGGATTGGTTACTACCGGGTTTCCCTCCGTACCTCCGGTATAAGCTTCACAAAACTGGTATACAAGAGCGTCCCCATCCGGATCAATAGCTCCAAAATCAAGGGTAAAGTTCCTGTTTTGACAAACCAGCGCCGTATCTCTCATCACGAACTGGGGACTCGAATTATGACCGGTGCCTATTGTATTTGTCCCGGCAATACTCCCGACATAGGTGGCCCCTACGCCAATCGCCTGGGATAGATTTGAAATATTATCAACCCTGCAACAACGTTGAAAGGTGATCCAATATCCCATTTGATTGTCAGGCAGAGTAACTGTGAAATAATAGAAGCCAACCTGGTAACAGACAGCCGGTGGATTTACAATGCAAGGCACATTTCCACTTTTCTGGATGGTTTCAATATGATCCAAACGAACCGGAAATGGAGACCCGCTAACTGCTGCATTGTTGAGTTTGTCAAAAATGGCAATATTCACGGTTGGGTCAAGCTGGGCCCCCAGTGAGTGACAGTCTCTGAATAGACGCAGGGTTACATTATAAATACTCGTACCGGGAATTGACCCCGCTCCCACCCATTGATAAAAGATTTCACCTCCGGCAATATGACGTGCGAATGAAGGTGCAGAGAGAATAACGCAAAGTATAACCAAAAACTTTTTCATGCCGGATATGGGTAGATAGCCATTTCGAATGATCCTTACTTAGCCTTGAAATACCCGATCCAATGGGACAGTTTCCAATGGGCCAGGTTGCGATTTTGAAATTACTAAAATTTTACTGCTTAAACGGTCATCCTCACGGTTTAGCAAAAGACCCTGATAATTAAACGAATGCTGCACCGGTAAAGTTGTTGAATGATTAAAGGAAAATTCCCTGAGGCAGGGATTTATAGGTGGTTTTGAAAACTTGCTTACCTGATCAGCGTTACGGTCCCCCTCTTAAAGTGAACCTTACCGAGGATATCGGTTGCTCTTACCATCCAGATAAATGCCCCGGTGTTTTGTTTGATACCGTTGATCGTACCGTCCCACCCTTGCCCATCGTTCTTATCATGACTGTAGATCAGGCTGCCCCACCGATTGTATATTCTGAAGTAATCGACAGTTTGCATTCCTAAATAGACCGGTCTGAACACATCATTTCGCCCATCGCCGTTTGGCGTAAATCCTGTCGGCACAAAAATTTCTGGCCCGGTCTTATAAATCCTGATGGTAATGCTTGCTGTATCTGTACACCCGGCCTGGTCGGCAACGGTGACCACATAAGTCACATATTCAGGATTCCCATCCAGCATAGCAACCGGTCCTTGTATGTTTGGATTATCTAACCCCGTAAGAGGAGTCCATTGGTAACTTACACCGCCAGTTGCTTTTAGTTGCAGAGGCAAACTGGCAATAATCGACGTATCATTACCTGCAAATGCATTTACTTTCGGCAATATCGTTACAGTAACAGTATCATAAGATGGTTTGGGACAGCCTGTGGAGGGATCAGTTGCGCTTATGATATAAGAAGTAGTGTTTGTTGGTGTGGCAACCGGGTTCAGCACGCCAGGATCATTCAGACTGTTTGCATTTGACCATGTGAATGACGTCCCGTTTGTTTGTGCATTCAATTGAGTGGAAGAATTATAACAAATCACAACATCACTCCCTGCATTAACAATAGGGCGTGGGACAATGGTTACGGTAACATCTTCAGTGGCCACGCAATTTCCAATACGTGAGATAAGCTGGTAGGTTGTCGTTGTCAAAGGAGTAGCTATGGGAAATAAAATGTTTGGATTGTTTAATGTCGGATCGGGTAGCCAGGAATATTGCAAACCATTGGTATTGGCACTCAGTTGCACAGGATCATTTGCACAAATTGAAGTGTCATTACTTGCAGAGAGACTTACCGTATTGACAACCCTTACTCTTACGGTATCAGTATTCCGGCAACCATTTTCATTAAACTCCACTGTGTAGGTTGTCGTCGTTGCCGGCCACACCGATGGTGTTACCGATGTAGAGTTGGTGATATTATAATTTGGTGTCCATGAGATGGCGCCAACAGAACCGTTCGCACTTAATTGAATTGTATCATTGCAGATCAGGGTATCCTTAAATGCCATTGTGATCGCGGGCTTATCAATAATATCAATAGTACTGTAAACTGTGTCCCGGCATCCTTTCGAACTCCCAACTATCAGTTCAGCCGTATAGCTTCCAATCGCATTATACGTATACTGAGGGTTTTGTTGTCGCGCCGTATCATTTGAAAGGGAGTTAACACCAAAATCATATCGCCAGAAATTTATGGTGCCATAGGTTGCTGTAGTACGATCAGTAAATTGAATGGGTGTATTGACACAAACACCAACATGATCAAAATCCGGGAAGAAACCGGGAAATACCCTTACCTGCGCGGTAGTTGAATCTGAACAAGGTTGATCCTTATTGGCGATTACTTTTACGACATATACTCCTGTATCAGGATAAGTATAGCTTACCGAGGCGGACCGGGACGTATCTGAAAGAGTTGACAGGTCACCAAAATCCCAGAAATAATTATTGATTAGGGGGCTGGGTGAAAGATTGTTAAATGAAACCGTGTAATCGTTACAATTGATGTATCCATTCGGTTCCAATGTAACTGTAGCAAGGTCACAATCTGAAACGCGAATATGAAGATCCTTGCGTTGCGTGGCGATCAATTGCCCCGACCGCCATTCTCCGACACAAACCGTAACCACGTACAAACCAGCAGAGGGAGCGGTACCGCTCATTACACCCGTGACCGGGTTAATCGTTACTCCGGCTCCCATTGGGCCTGATCCGCTGTATGGAAAGTTATACCCTAACTGGTCATAGGGGGGAGGGAGTGGCGGATTTGGCGAGTTACTACCCGGCGATGTTGTATAGGCTGCACAAAAAGTATAGGACAGAGAATCGCCATCGCTGTCAACAGCATTGAAGCTATACTGAAAAGGGTAGCCAGAGCAGATAATGACTGTATCCTGGCCCACGAATCTTGCGCTGTTGTTCGTTGGACCCGAAGATATGGGATCGAAACCCGGTATTTCGGCAGTATAAGTAGAACCATAGTTTGCGGATGGTGCTGTTACGTTCGTGATGCCGGCCAACCTGCAGCATCGTTGAAAAGATATAACATACCCATTAATGGAAGCGGGAATGGTCACCTGGAAAGTATATAATGCAATGGTAAAAGAGACTGTTGGTGGGGCTATGATACATGGGTTTGGAGTACCGAGGGTTAGCGAATACATTTGTGTTTGACTGACCGTTCCGCTCCATGCAAGAAAGTTCGTTCCTTTTTCATAGATAGCAATATTTTGAGTAGGCTCTAATGCCGGCCCGGTACTCGCGACATCACGAAAGAGTTTTAAAGTAATTGAATAAGTATAAAGGTTTCCTGATTGACTTAGGAAGGTGTAATACATTTCGCCGCCTGAAATGTGAGCTGCATAAGCGGGTATAAGTGATGATAAGATCACACAAATGCTTAGGAGCTTTTTCTTCATTTTGTCAGGCTGACTTAGTTTTCATTCAACAAAAATTCCTCCAGTATCCGGTTGGCTTTTTCAGGCTCTTCCAGCATTCCCATATGGCCGGATTTTCTTAAGACGTGAAAGTAAGATTTTTCGGGCAGATGACATTGTTTCAAGACGTCGTTCAGAGGAACCGCGTTGTCGTGCTCACCGGCTATAAACAATACGGGATTATCCGTGTTTTTCAGAACAGTTGTTCGATCGGGACGCTTCATCATGGCATTATAATAAGCTATGAGCGCATCGGCGGAGAAGCTGGTTAAGGTAGAAATAAAATCAGTGATAAGGTTTGGTCCCGATAACAATTGGGATTGGGATTTGGTGTTTGGAGAAAATAAGTTTGGGGTAGAAGTTTTCAGGAACTCAAAGCCACCATGCTGTTTGATGAATTCAATTCCTTTTTTCCTGGTCTCTTTTTTCTCTTCTGTATCAGCAAAAGCTGTGGAATGAAACAGGCCAAAAGCATTTACGTGGTTCCAGTAATGCTCAACAAGCGCTAACGTGATATAACCACCCATGCTATGACCGATAACAGAACAGGTTTCAAAATTCTCTTCGTGAATAATCGAATGCAACACTTCGGCCATTCCTTCCATGCTCATATCATCAATCATTTCGGACCTTCCGGAGCCGGGTAAATCCGGAACGATCAAATAAAATTTATCCTTCAAATAATCGATCTGGTTTTTCCATACATCACCATCTTCTCCAAATCCATGAACAAGCATTACGGGTTTACCGTTGCCAATACTTCGGTAAAGGATGTTTTTGTTATTGTATTGAATTGTTTTTTCCATTTGCCACAGAGGCACTGAAACACTGATAATAAATCACTTTCAATTCAATAATTCAGTGTTTCAGTGGCAATTTAATATATCACTCGTCTGATCTCCAATTTCATTTTTTCAAAATTAAGGATCAAGCCTACTTTACAACCTGAACATTTCAGGTAATTCAATGACTGAGCTACATCCTCTTCGGCAATTCCTCCTTTTTTGGCTTTTATCTCAACAATGACTTTTCCAAACACAACAAAATCAGCATAAAATCTGTGTGGGAGAACTGCATCTTTATAAATAATCTGATACTCTTTTTCTCTCTCATACAGAATAAGTCTTCTTCTGAACTCATATTCAAATGCATCTTTATATACAATTTCAAGAAAACCAGCACCAAGAATTTTATGAATTTCCAAAGCAGTTTTGATTATTTGATCTGTTTTATGGAATTTTTAAGGACAATTATGAAGAATAAAATCTGTGTTTCTGTGCCTCAGGGGCAATTCTTTTACTTAAGTAAAAACTCCTGATCAAAATTATCCCGACGACAAATAAAAAAGCCGTATTAAACTGTTGCGGCAGAAAGAACCATGCCAGCAACAATGCAATCGTATAAAAGAATATGAATCGAAAGTAAACATTGATCCAATTCTTTTTATTAAACAGCATGAATGCAACGGGTAAATGAGTTGGCAATGCCCATAGCAAGTTAAAATTGTTCGTACACATAGCATGTTCTGTTCCAAACCACATGAACATGATCACAACCCCAATAGCGCCAACGGTAAAAAAGAAAAAGAAATCAAAGACCTTAAAGAATAAACTCCAATGGCTACGGCTCAAAAAACTTAAGATGGTAATTGCGAGAAATAGAATACCAAAAACCACGAGTGGCGTGATGCCGCTTTTTGTTTTATAGGCATCAAAATAATCAAGCAGGACCTTTTTCTCACTCACTACCCGTTTGCCATTGAGTGAAGAACTATCAAAAGCTATCATCAGGTAATCTGGAAGAAACATCGCCTCACGGTTATTGATCTTTTTATCGATTGGGCTACCGAGTAAAAGATCAATTCCGAATTTGCTCCATTGTTGCCCGCCATTATCAAGATAACGGTGAATTAAATGACGAAAGGTCGTGCGACCAGGCTCGGGTACGATGTTTTTTGTTTCCAGTTGCTTGCCCGCCGCCTTTTCAAGCATGTCACGAAGCCGTGTTGTACAGTTGTCATAATTGAAATCATATTGGTAATATTTGTTTTCTTCTTTGGCATTTTCAAAAAGTGCGACAACAAGTTTTTGTTTTTCTTCACAGGAGATGTTGAAAGCCTGCTCGGTAACTCCGCGTTTGTAATAATCATACTCGCTTAAAAACCCGTTTAATGAATCAATGGAAACAAAATAGAGAAGCTTGCCTCTCACAAACTTGCTGTAAAAGTCAGGGTCAAAAAAATCAAAAGTGCCGTAATTAAAAACAAGGTCATGATTATTGATGCTGTCGGTAACTCTTAATGCGCTATGGCCAAACGACGAATAAAGTTCCTTTCCTGGAGTGCAGGTAAGCAAGCTGATACGAATGCCACAGCCGGGCTGACCTGATGAATCAGTTTGTGCAGTTGAAAAAAAACAGGCGGTAGCCGGGAAAAGTAGAAAAATAAATTTTTTCAATGCCATTTTTATTTAACCGGAAAGATAAATAAAAACAGGTGGTCGGAATTAGCGTAGTATGTTAAAGTGGTATCTGGCCGAAATGTATTTCGATAGTGAGTTTGTTTATTTATTTTTACATTCCTAAATATCTGAAAATGGAAACCGAAATAAGAGTAAAACCCTCTGAATTAAATGTCACCTTGCTGGAAAAAATCAGAGATTTTATCGGCAACAAAAAAAACATCGATGTTACTATCTCCATTAAAGAGTATGATCCCGACTTTGTTGATTCCCTGAACAAGTCTGTAGCTCAAGCAGAAAGTGATAATTTTATTTCTTTTACAATGGAGGAATTTGTGGCCTATACACCCAAGGGCAAGCAATGAAGAATGTTGCTTTTACTCCGATTGCTTTTGAGGAATACAACGAATGGGTTACTACGCGACCAGAGATCATTAAGCGCATTAAAGAGTTGATTCGCGATATTGACAGAGATCCTTTTAAAGGTATCGGTAAGCCTGAGCCGTTAAAGGGGAATTGGAATGGGTATTGGAGCAGGCGGATTGACGATGAGCATAGACTTGTGTACCGAATATCAGGAGAGCAGATTATGATTGTGAAATGCAAAGGACATTACTAAAAATCCGCCAGCTGTGAGCATCAACCCTAAGCTATTACTGATTCACAAATTTTATCTTGCTTGTAATTGATTTGATCTGATATAATATACTTCTCCTGAAAAGTTATTTACACCATTGTTGTTTGAGAACCTTCGGCAAATTCTGATTTAGATTATTTTCCAGAGATATCATAAACGCTGTCGGTTTCTTTATTGTTAATAAGATCGATCCATTTTGAAACCGTCAAAATTAATGTTTCAATATAATCTCCACCGGCCAGACATGCACGCATGGCATTTTCATCACACACATGTTACCTGCTACTATAATTGGGCGATTCTCTTGTTACTTCTACATCATGCGGATGACTTTCTTTCATTCCCGCATTGGTGATCCTGACAAAAGTTGCGGCTTTTAATAGCTCAATATTATTTGCACCACAATAGCCCATGCCTGCACGCAGCCCGCCGGTAAATTGATAAACGATCTCTCTTAATGTGCCTTTGTAGGCAACACGGCCTTCAATTCCTTCCGGTACGAATTTCTTGATATCATCTTCCACATCCTGGAAATAACGATCGCTGCTGCCCGTGCTCATAGCGCCAAGCGATCCCATACCACGATATTCTTTGAACTTTCTTCCTTCATAAATAATGGTTTCACCCGGGCTCTCCTCAGTGCCGGCAAATACACTTCCCATCATTACACAATCAGCGCCGGCAGCCAGAGCTTTTACCACGTCACCCGTGTATCGAATTCCTCCATCAGCAATAAGCGGAATATTCTTGTGTTTTAAAACTGAATAAGCTTCCATTACCGCAGTGAGTTGCGGTACACCCGCGCCGGCTACAATACGGGTTGTACAGATCGAGCCGGGACCAATACCAACCTTTATACAATCAGCGCCAGCTTCAGCCAATGTTTTTGCACCTTCAGCAGTTCCTACATTTCCTGCAATTACATTAAGTTTTTTAAAATTCTTTTTTACTTCTTTTAGTGCACTAATCACTCCTTTGCTATGACCGTGGGCACTGTCAAGACAAATGATGTCAACACCTACGTTTTGCAAAGCTGCGACACGGTCCATCATGTCCCTTGTAATACCAATTCCGGCACCTACAAGTAGTCTTCCAAAAGAATCTTTTACAGCATTCGGGTGACTTTTCAATTTTAATATATCACTATAAGTAAAAAGCCCTCTTAATTTTCCTTGTTTATCGACGATCGGGAGTTTTTCCACTTTAGTCTTCTTAAACAGTTGTTCAGCTCTTTTCAGATCGGTTCCTTCCGGCGCGGTGTAAAGGTTTTCCTTTGTCATCACTTCGCTCACTTTTCGTTTCGGATCATCTTCAAACCGAAGATCACGATTCGTCAGGATGCCGACCAATTTGTGAGCTCTATCAACGATAGGAATTCCACCGATCTTGTTTTCTTTCATTATCCTTAACGCATCACCAATAGTTGCATTTGCCGGTAAGGTGACGGGATCCAATATCAAACCACTCTCACTTCGTTTCACCTTTCTTACCTGCGCTGCCTGTTCCTCGATGCTCATATTCTTATGAAGTATGCCAAGCCCGCCCTCTCGTGCCAATGCAATGGCAAGATTTGCCTCAGTTACGGTATCCATCGCTGCAGAAAGGAAAGGAATGTTTAATGTAATTTCTTTTGTAAGGCGGGTTTTGATATCGACATCCCTGGGTACTACCTGGCTATAACCCGGCATCAATAATACATCGTCGAACGTCAATCCTTCGCCGAAAAATTTTTGGGAATTTGTGTCTGTAGTGGGAGTAATTCTTGTTGCCATGTGCAAAGATAGGGGAGAAACCCCAACCCCCTAATGGGAGTAAGAATTTTCACAATCATTGAAGGGTGATTGGGTAGTCAACTTTTGGAAATTCTCCTTGGTCCAGATAGCTTTCGGAACCTGGAACTATCATAGTTGCCGAGGTCATAATAAAAATCAGCTTTCGATTTTAATAACCCAAGCCGGATTCTTTTCTCTGGACGAGCATCCGGCCAATGTCAATGCTAAGAAGCGCTGAAAGAAGATCATTTTTTTTATTTCTTATTCTTTCGACTGTTCGGCTACATTTACCGTATCAATGTCACGGTTCCCTTTTTCAAAACTTTTTGACCTGTATCCCGGTGCGTATAGCTTAGCATCCACACATAAACGCCGGTTCCTTGGATCCTGCCATTGAATTTACCATCCCATCTTTTTTTCCACTCTTTTGATTCAAATATCAATTGTCCCCATCGGTTATAGATCCTGAATTGATAGTTGTCTGCCTTTATTGCATTGTGTGGTCCGAAATTGTCATTGAGCCCATCGTTGTTTGGAGTAAATGCGTTTGGAATATCTGTTGAACAAAAATCAAGAACGGTGATCAATTTGATCACACTATCACTGCAACCAAGCGATTGATTGCTGACAACCAATTTCACCGGGTATTTTATTTCCCTGCTAAGTGTTGGAAATAAAAATGGGGAAGGATCTTTTACAAGACTTGTTCCCACGGAACCAAAATTCCACCGCCAGCTATCAATTGTTCCCGTACTGGTATTCGTAACAGCCAGTTTATCCTCAGGGCAAATAATATCTTCTGCAGTGAAGGAGGCTTTTACTTCGTTGTCTAATACAATTGATTTAATAAGAGAATCCGAACATGAGCCATTGCTTACGAATAACCGGATGTCATTGTTACTTGATGAAGAAAAAATTGCAGATGTTGATTGGGTCGTAATTGGGGGCATCGTATTGATGCTCCAGATCCATTTATTTACATCGTGTGCGCCATTATGGGTAAAGTAGACGGTGTCCTTTGCACACCCATACTTAATATTATATTGGAAATCGGCAGAGACCGTATCTGCGGCGTTAAAATCCAATGTTTGCAAAGGCGTTTCCTGGCCGCATTCATCAATAACGACATTACCATCTGTTCCTGCTTTTAATACAACTGAATAATTTCCCTTTATATAGATCGGCGAAGCAAATTTTACCACGATATATTCGGTGTTTCCATTCACACAATTTCCACTGGCACTGCTGACAGTGACGGGTGAAGGACCGAACACAGTAAAATCACTTCCATTAGAAGCGATCGAGCTGCAATTTATCTTTTTAGGAAAATAAATTCTTATTGAGTTAGGAGCACAGCCAACCCTGCCAATACTATCGGCAAATACAGGTTGAGGTTTAGTATAAGTGAATGAGGCGACCTCGCCCTGTGGTATCAGGTTATCACAATGATCACGAAGCGTATTGCCATCAGTTCCATTGTTAATAACAACATTATAGTTGCCATTGGGAAGGGGTGCCGACAGGGTTAACGTGATCTCATCAAAGTCAAACCCAAATGAGCATGAATCGGGTGTAGCCGACAAAACAGTTGCCATAGCAGGGGATAAACTGAATTCAGATCCGGTTGGTGTCATGCTGTTGCATTTTACTTTTTTATTCAGTTTTACGGTGATCTTTACACCATCACAATCAGGTTCTGCATTGGCTAAATGCGGAGTTGTTGGATCCGTGATCACAGCAGTACCTCCACCAAATGAAAGATCATATCCGCTTTGCCCGTTTGTAAAATGACTTACCATTAATATGTACTCATGACCCGCAATAAGTGTCGGCATTTTGGCAAATGTTGGAGCATTTCCTGCAGGATCTGAGGCACACTGAATAAAATTAACTCCGGATGCTGATGCACCCGTATTGCCATACGTGCCTGCCCAGTTTCCGGTTATTACTAATGTATTGTCGGTAAAAATATCGTCAGGGTTACGACCTGTAATATCCCAAAGCTGCCAATCGTAATCTTCGTTTGCCGCAATGGGGGCAATCAGAAATCCCAGTGTACCGCTAACGAAGCAGGTGAATTTATAGAAATAAGGGTTCCTGTTTTGATAGGATGCACCACCGCCACTGGGTTGGTTGGAGCAACCAGGGACAAAAATGTCATTGGTGGAGCATAGTGGTACTGTGGCCTGGTGAAAAACGGTAGTACCGCAAACGGGAAAGGCGGTAGAAGGCGTTTGTCCAAGATTGGTGCACGCCTGTCCAAAATCTTTCTTAGCCAGCAGAATACATGCAAGCAGTAAGAAATGATATTTTAGAAGCAGTTTCAAGGGATCGTTCAGATCAACTGGTTTTGTTCGCTATTCAGACAACAAGATAATAGAAAACGTTGCCCCGTTTATCAATCTTAAACGATTTAACTTTCGTAAAATTATTATTGGAAATCAATTTAGTTTATAGAGTTTGCCGGGCAACGTAGAAACCACTCCCTGCAATTCGAGATTCAAAATGGCTGCCGCCATTGAACTGCTGCTTAACCCGCTTTTCAGGTTAAGCTCGTCAACATGAATAAGGTCTTTTTCTTTTAATATCTCAACAATTATCCTTTCATCTTTTGAAAGTTCGATGAACAATTCTCTCTGACTCTTTTTCTCTTTTTCACTCTTAGCTTTCTCCTCCCATCCCATCATTTCAAGCAGTTGCTCCGCATCAGTCAGCAACATAGCCTTATTATTCCTGATCAAAAAATTGCAACCAGCACTTTTATTATCAGTTACTTTTCCCGGTAATGCGAATACATCTTTATTGTAACCATTGGCGAGCTCAGCCGTGATCATGCTCCCACCTCTTTCTTTTGTTTCGATCACGATGGTAGCATCACTCATACCGGCAACGACCCGGTTGCGTGTTGGAAAATTATGTTTATCGGGTTTTGTATTGCTACGAAATTCAGTAAGGAGGCCACCGCCATGTTTCAA
>DASTIZ010000431.1:0-3369 GCA_035717045.1 Chitinophagaceae bacterium | reverse complement strand
GATTGAATTCTGTCGTGGGAAAAATAATGTGTTTTATGATGACCAAAGAATTATACCTGCCGCTGATCGCCTGCACTTTTGAGCTCTTCATTTCATCTTCGGTTAAATTCTTAGCAGCAGGATTTTTATCAGAAGCTTGTTTTAAAACTTCTGCTTCATCCTTTGTCAGGGTTGTTATTCCACCATCGCCTTCCATGATATAATGGGTGGCAATAAATTTTTTTACATGATCTCTTGATTCAGCCGGCAGGAAATGCTGGAGGTCCCAGAAATTCCTGCTTTTGCTTTTCCTGATCGCAGCATCCACATTACCTGGTCCACCATTATAGGCTGCGATCACCAGCAACCAGTCTTTATAAATATTATATAGCTGTGTCAAATATTTTGCAGCCGCATGAGTGCTTTTATAGTAATCTGTCCTTTCGTCAACGTAATCATTTATCTTCAATCCAAATCTCCTTCCGGTGGCCGGCATAAATTGCCACGGCCCGACAGCCCCAGCCCAGGAAACTGCAAAGGTTTTTAAGTAAGATTCAATAACGGCCAGGTATTTCAGTTCTTTTGGTAAGCCGTGATAAGTAAGCACCGCATCGATCATGTCAAAATAAGGGCGACCCCAACCTTTTAATTTTTCCAGGCTCTTTCTGTTCCTGGCCATATAATCTTCGACAAAGCTGATCGCACGGGTATTCAGTTGGACCTCGGATAACCCTTCTTCCTCAGGTTTTGGTACAAAGAGATCCTTAAAGCCTTCTTTTGGATCGCTGGCAATCGCGCCGGGTCTGATCGTTGAATCTACCGGGTCTTTATATAATCTTGATCTTGACAGATCCCTAACAGAATCCGTGGGTTGCTGAGCACCGGCTGCAACACGGGTAATTAAAATCAATATCAAAAATAGAAATCGCATTATTGTTTCTTCTCCAAAAAGGTCCTACCGGACACCTGCATCAATTGTCCTGATGCCTGGAGCAAAGATAGTTCGTTAAACTGTTTTGCCATGACCTGAAGACCAAAGGGCATGCCATTAGAATGTTTAAATATTGGTAAAGATATTCCCGGTATACCCGTGAGATTTGCAAAAACAGTGTATATATCCGCCAGATACATGGCGATGGGGTCATCTGTCTTTTCCCCTATTTTAAACGCAACCGATGGTGATGTAGGCATGAGGATAAAATCAAAATCTTTGAAAACCAGTTCAGTTTTTTCAACCAGTTTGCGTCTTACTTTTTGTGCTTTGGTAAAATATGCATCATAATAACCAGTGCTCAATACAAATGTCCCAAGCATGATCCTGCGTTTTACTTCTTTACCAAAACCCTCCGTCCGGTTGTGTTTGTAGAACTCTGTTAAATCACTTGATGACTTTGTAGAGCGATAACCATAGCGAACACCGTCATATCGTGAAAGATTGGATGATGCTTCAGCCGTTGTAAGTATATAATAAGCCGGAACTATATAGTCGAGGTATTCAAAACTCAATGCACTTACTTCATGTCCCTGTTTTTTTAGTTGCTCACTTAGTCTTTTAATGCTATTGCCAATTTCAGGATCAAGTGAAGGATGTTCCAATGTTTCCCTGAAATAAGCAAAACGAAATCTTTTGTCTGCTGATATCGATTCAGCATATCTCTCAACCTGTTTTTGCGAAACCGTACTGTCATATTCATCAGCCCCTGCTATCACCTCCAGGATGCTGCCGGCATCTTCCACATTATTGGCGAAAATCCCGACCTGGTCAAAGGAAGAGGCGTAAGCGATCAGGCCATATCTTGACACGCGACCGTAACTTGGTTTTAATCCGACAATGCCACAAAAATCTGCAGGCTGACGAACCGAACCGCCGGTATCACTTCCTAATGAAACCATGCAAAGCCCGGCTTGCACCGCGACCGCAGAACCACCGGAGGACCCACCCGGAACTCTTGATTCATCCGCCGCATTTAATACTTTTCCATACACGGAATTTTCATTCGTTGACCCCATCGCAAATTCATCGCAATTACAGGTACCAATAATAATTGCTTCTTCATCGAGAAGTTTTTGAACAACGGTGGCTGAATAAATTGAAGTGAAATTTTGTAAGATTCCAGATGCTGCAGAAACAGGATGATCTTTGTAACAAATAACATCTTTGATAGCGACCACAACACCATGCAATTTGCCGGTTGCTTTGCCTGCCGCTCTTTTTTGATCAAGCTCTCGGGCGATCGCTAATGCTTCATTTGAGAACACATGGACAAATGCATTCAGGCGTTTGCTTTGATCTATCCGGGAAAGATAATGACGGACCGCTTCGTCACAGGAAGTCTTTCCCTGTGCCAGATCAAGCTGGTATTGTTTAATAGACGTGTACCCAAACAAAAGCGGAAGCCTTTAGAAAATCAAATGCGGATCAATATCGGTAGATCAATTAGTAGGTTTTGTGTCGTTTTCTGTTATGCTTTCTTCCAATTCTCTTCTCACGTTATCTTTTGCATCTTTAAATTCACGAACCCCCCTTCCAAGGCCCCGCATAAGCTCAGGTATTTTCTTGCCACCAAATAACAATAAAACAACAGCCGCGATCAAAATGATTTCAGTTGCCCCAAGATTTCCCATTTTATAATTTTTTTGAAATTAAAGATAATATAAATTGAAACCGGATTTCAGCAGGTAAACAGGCCAAAGCGCGCCACTATTTCTTTTCAGATGCACCCTCTTCCAACTCCTTTCGTACACTATCCTTTCCTTCTTTAAATTCACGAACACCTCTTCCCAGGCCACGCATCAATTCAGGTATTTTCTTGCCGCCGAATAAAAGTAGTACCACAAAGGCAATTAAAAGTATTTCTGTCCAGCCCAATGCAAATAATAGTATCCACCCGAGATTCATAAAGAAAATTTTAGATGAGAATCAAAGTTAGTGCAAATTAAAGTGTGTTTGGAATTAATTTAGTTAAGCTGATGTGAAGCAAAAAAAAGCGACCGTTAGTATCGGCCGCATACAAGGTAAAAAGTGTTATTTATTGCTGTTCCGCTCCCTCAACGGCACGACGCTTTTCGCGGATCCTGGCGCTCTTGCCGCTACGGCTGCGCATATAGTAGAGTTTTGCCCGGCGAACACGACCGCTTTTATTTACTTCGATGGATTCAATGTTGGGCGAATAAAGCGGGAAAAGTCTTTCAACACCTACACCATCTGAAATCTTGCGAACTGTAAAACTTGCCGTGGCACCGGTGCCCTGGCGTTTGATCACATCGCCTTTAAAGCTCTGGATCCTTTCTTTATTGCCTTCAACGATCTTGTAGTTAACGGTCACATTATCACCAGATTTAAAAGATGGAATTTCTTTTTTTCCTGTCAGCTGCTCGTGTACAAAATTT
>DASTIZ010000430.1:0-4570 GCA_035717045.1 Chitinophagaceae bacterium | reverse complement strand
CCTTAGTTCCTTCAACCAGGCTTCGGTAATTCTTCCACTTTCCTTCGAAGAATGTATTTACCTTTTGAATAGCCTCATTGACCGCTTTCTCCGCATTGGCTGCCAGTGTTTCTTCCTGTTGACCGGGAGCGACCATTTTGTTTGCCGCAGTTTGCTGCGCCAATTGCATCTGGGTCATCACGGTTACCTGGAACGGACTTCTTGAAATACCCTGTGCATCGGATGATTTACCACTAATGAATTCCCGGATAAGTTTTATTTCATCAGTCATTTTCGTCGTCGCTTTCCGTAAGGTGTCAGCATCCTTACCTTCAATGCCCCTTAATTGAGATTGCATCTTGGTACAAACTTCTTCGGCTTCAGCTAACCGATCCATTCCTTCTGTTAATTTATCAGCGCTCTTTCGTAAGCGATTAATCAGGTTTCGCTGTGCAATTTTTACCTCGTTGCGGCTGCCTAACCTCGGATCATCGTTTACCGTGATATAAGTGGAATCGGACGCCCTTGCATAAGTGACCACCACTTTATATTTACCCGGTAAAACCTGGAACCCCGCAGGCTCTGGCGCACCTGGTTGTGGTTTTGGTAAGCCCGGTTGGCGAACGCCTCTCTCTTCCATTCCCCAATACTGTCGATTGAACCCGCTGTCAACCGTCCAGCGTAAGGTTCTTATCAATTCATTTTTATCATTGAATATTCTTACCATCGCACTGTCGCCTCTTCTTCCACCACCCTGGCCAAATCCTGCACCGCCAAAGCCGCCGCCGCCACGACCACCACCTCCGCCGCCACCTTGCTGTTGGGTAGGTTGAATTTGAGGCTGAGTTTCCTGCGGTTGAGTTTGCGTTTGACCCGCGGGCTGTTTTGGTTTATTTATATAGAATGAAACTTCGGCTCCGCGTCTCCGGTTTTCGCCATCATATAAACCATAAGTGCTCCATTCATAACCGGTAGCCGCCCTGTATTGTGCCTGGTATGCTTCAGGCGCAGGAAAAACTGTGATCGTATTTGTGATTGCCATTCCTTTATTGGCTGCAAGTCTTCTCAAAGGACGAATATCATCGAGTACCCATAACGCTCTTCCGAAAGTTGCGATCACCAGGTCGGCTTCTCTTTCCTGAATGGTCATATCATAAGTAGAAACTGAAGGGTAACCATTTTTCCATTGCTCATACGTAGCTCCGTTATCGAGACTAACCCAAAGACCATGCTCTGTTCCAATAAAAATTAAATTGGGTTCAACAGGATCTTGTATCATACACAATGCATAACCTCTTACTTTTCTATCATCAACCATATTGGTCCATGTTTTTCCATAATCAGTTGTACGGAAAACATAAGGTTTAAAATCACCGCGACGATAATCATTCGCTACAACAAATGCTTCCCCTGCCTTGTGTTCCGACGCTTTCACCTGGGGGATCCAGATACCGGACGGCATGCCGGGGATCTTGCCCCTGAAATTTGTCCATGTCTTACCGCCATCTCTTGTCAGCTGAACATTGCCATCATCGGTTCCGACCCATATTACTCCCTGCTCTTTTGGTGAAAGTGCAATCGCAAGAATTGTACAGTGTGTTTCTGCACCGGTAATATCAAGTGTTAATCCTCCTGTATTCTGGTAAGCTTTGATCTTTACGGAATCATTTGTTGTAAGATCTGGTGAGATCGTTTCCCAGCTTACTCCTTTATTTGTGCTCTTATGCAAAAACTGGCTTCCGTAATAAATAGTTTTCTTGTCGAATGGATCTTGTGCGATCGCAGAATTCCAATTCCATCTGAGAATCAGTTCGGGTTTCAAGGAAGGAGGTTTGATAAACCAGCTTTCACCTGTTTTCCAGTTTCTTTTTCCTACGTTTCCACCCTGGCTCATGCTATATACCCAGCTTGCATCCTCGGCATCAGGCATTACATCAAAACCATCGCCGCCTCCAACATTATTCCAGTAATAATTTCTTATTCCGCCATTTGTCCATGTGTAAGCAGGACCATGCCAGCTTCCGTTGTCCTGCATGCCTCCCATTACATTATAAGGCATTTCATTGTCAACGTTTATATGATAAAATTGGCCAACAGGTATCTTTTCATCAAACACCCAATTCTTTCCACGGTCCCTGGATATCCCAATGCCCCCGTCATTGCCTTCAATGATCAGGTTGGGATCATTTGGATTGATCCACCAGGCATGATGGTCAGGGTGAATACCTGAATAAGGGATCATTATAGCAAATGTTTTACCGCCGTCTTCGCTAAAAGTTATTGTTGAGTGTACATCATAGATACGATTCTCATTGGCAGGATCCACATAGATCTCCTGGTAATAAAATGGACGATCCGTTACATCCGTGGCGTTGCTGTTGACCAATGTCCATTTAAATCCGCCATCATCACTTTTGTACAGGCCATTTCTCGTCGCCTCCACTTTTGCATATACTCTGCTGGGCATACTGCGTGCAAAGGCAACTCCTATCCTTCCCAATTGCCCAGCTGGCAAACCGTCTTCACTTGTCAACTTTTTCCATGTTCTGCCACCATCAATCGTTATATGTAAACCACTTCCTACGCCGCCGCTTTTTAAATTCCAGGGCGTTCTTCTGAACTGCCACATCGCGGCAATCAGCTTGTTTGGGTTTGATGGATCCATGACAAGGTCGGCACATCCTGTTGTATCATTTGCATATAAGATCTTGCTCCATGTTTCTCCGCCATCGGTTGTTTTGAATACCCCACGATCAGGATGCTCGGCGTAAGGGTTACCGATCGCAGCAACATAAACAGTATTTGCATTTGTTGGATCAATAACTACACGGTGGATGCAAATGGTTTTATCAAGTCCCATTTTTTTCCATGTCTTACCGGCATCAAGAGACTTAAAAATACCGGCTCCAAGATTCAAAGAATTTCTTGGATTACCCTCGCCTGTTCCTACCCAAACAATATTTGGATTTGATTGCTGAACAGCAATAGCCCCGATGTTTTGTATCGGTTGGTCATCAAAAACTGGTGTCCAGTTATGTCCGCTATTTTCAGTTTTCCAAACGCCGCCGGATGCGGCACCAACATAAATAATATTCGGGTTGGAGCCCACTGCATCGATTGCAGTAATGCGCCCGCTCATCCCGGCCGGTCCGATATTACGGGGTTTCCAGTTTTTAAATTGCCCAAGACTTATTTTTTGTGCAGAGCATACCAGGCAAATACAGGCACTTAATGTGCACAGCAAAGTAGTTTTTCTCATTATGTGATGTTTTGTCCGAAGGTCTCCCTTCAGGAAGAAAAAATAAACTTACTTAAAAACTATTAGTAAAGAAAAAAAATGGTTGAAAGGTAGCTAAGAGATTAAACGAGAAAAAGAGAAAAAAAGATATGCTAAAGCTCCCGAAAGGGATAGAGAGTCGCCACCCTATCGCATATCTTACAACAGCGAGATCTCACTTAAGAGATGCAGAGCCACCCAAGAGATTCGAACTCTCGACCTGCTATTTACGAAACAGCTGCTCTAACCAACTGAGCTAGGGTGGCAATTTGTGGCTAAGAGCTTAAAAGAGAAAAGGAGAATAAGAGATAGGGTGAAGATACTCTTTGTCTCTTTATATTTTTTAAAGTCTTATCATAGCTCTTTTTCTCCTTTGTCCTCTTAGCTTAAAATGGCTTTAACGATTTCACCCCCGGAGTAATATTGAAATTCTCCGGGTAAAGAACTGCTTTTACCATATTATTCAGCGTCAGAAATTTTCTTGCCACTTTTTGCAGGTCTTCAATCTTTATTGCATCCACCCGTTTTTCATAATCCAAAACTCCCTCCGGATCGGTTTGATCGATCCACGCATTGGACAGAACGGAGAGCCAATAGTCATTGCTTTGAAGATTTACATGATATTGCTTCTTCCATGTTTCTTTTACCTTATCAAGATCTTTCTGTTCTACTCCTTTTTCCTGTGCATCTTTTATGAGTGTGATCAAAGCGTTTGAAAGTGTCTCAACATTCTCTGGTCCGCATGGCAACTGTGACCCGATCGTATAATGGACATAAGGCCGCTTTACAATCGAACCATACAAACCACCGCCGTAAATACCACTCATTTCTTCTCTTAGCTTTTCAATGATCTTGATATTCATCACTTCGATCAGCGCCGCCAGGTACAGTTTCTCTTCACGATTGTATTCTGTTTCTCCTTCAAAAATAAAATTGATAAAGCTTTGTGATTCTTTTCCTCTTTTTAAGTTGACCTCCGTTACACCTTTTATCATTCTTACACCATTGTCTTTAAATTTATTTTCCCTGGGTGTTGCAGGAAGTGATCCAATATACTTTTCCAAAAGTGGTTTTGCTTTTTCCACGTCAATGTTTCCAACAAACGTGTAATGCATTCCGTATGCATTGCCAAAGATCTGGTTATAGATAGAAAATGTCTTGTCCAGGTTTAGCCTGTCAAAATTTTCCGGCCCGGGTACAGGATCATCAGCCCAGGGGTGATTATTATAAATGATCTTATTCAATGTATCCTGGTACCATGCCTGCGGATCCATCATAAGAAATTGAAGGGCCGCCTTATTTTTTGTAATAAAC
>DASTIZ010000429.1:0-6374 GCA_035717045.1 Chitinophagaceae bacterium | reverse complement strand
TTTGCCCTCAGGCTATTATTACTTCCATAGCTTGCCAGGCCATTTGCCGAAAATGGTTCCGATGTCATTTTCTTAGTAATAATATTTATTACACCTGCTATAGCATCACTGCCATACAGGGTGGATTGACATCCTTTTAATATCTCAATTCGCTCGATGTGGTGAATTGAAAGACTACGGATATCAAAATTGCTCCCGATGCCACTTGGATCATACACGGGAACACCATCAATAGTTATTAATGTATGGTCCACTCTTGCGCCACGCAGGTACAGGCTTTTGTCTTTCCCGGCATTGCTATTTGCTCCGCCAATATAAACGCCGGCTTGTTCAGTTAAAATTTGGGCAAGATTTTTTCCTCCACTGCGCTCCAGTTGCTCCCGGGTAATGACAGTAACTACTTTCCCGGTCAACGAAGTTTTGTTGGGATACTTGTTTGCAGAGATCACTACTTCATCAAGTAATGCCGTGTCTTGCTCCCGGCTTGCCGTGACAAGTTGCGCATGCAGTTGGCTGCTGATCATCATCGCAGCCACAATCAAAAATTTTCTCATAAAAAGAGTTTTTGTGTGACTGCTTCCGAAATAAAAATGAAATATAATGTCCTTCGACTTTACATTTCAGCTTTTCACCCGAAAGCACTGAATGTTGTTATGATCTGGCAGGTCTTCTGGCTTAACCCGAACCTAATTGCCTTCCCGTCGTGTGACAGTGGCATGAAGAATTAGATGTCCTAATTCCCCCTTCGGGGGTTAGGGGGCTTTACAGCTACGGGGATAGCGTCAGATTTTGACTGACTTCCCTTTTAATCAGGTTGATTTTGTTTCTCACCGATTTTATGCCTGCCTGCCGGCAGGCGTGTCATCTGTGAAAGATAAATTGTAAATCAATCAACCAAAGAACCAAATCGTTGCAAATGTAGGGGAGTAGTTTTTAACCAGGTTAAATTATTTAACCACAATTTTACTGCGGGAAAGGCTACATACTCGAGTCTTTGTTCATTCGGTATACTTGAATCTTGAATATTGAATCTTGAGTCTTGAGTCTTTCACTTCTTTTTCATTTAAGACTCAAGATTCAAGAAACAAGATTCAAGACCATTGACATGGAAGTCTTGAGTGATGATGCAATTATTATGCTTAATTGAACTTCCTATTTAAAATTGAAATGTAAGCTGATCCCGCCGGCAAAATTGAAAGGCATGGCCGCATTGTAATATCTCCCGCCAAATGCATTGATATCATTACCTAGGCTATATTTCTCATCAAGCATATTATCGGCTGCTATAAAGAGTTCCATCAAGACCTTAGGATGAAGATTTTTTTTCCAACCCATTCTTGCCCCGAGCAAATTATAGGAACGTGCATGTTCGGTATTGGCATCATTTAAAGCGATCTTACTGGCATAATAGTAGTTTAGATTCAGGTACAACCCTTGTTTAAGTGAAAGGTCAACGCCGCTTGCCAGTATATTCTCCGGAACACTTGGTAATTTATTGCCGGAATAATCGGCAGTTACCTGCTTGAAATCTTTATATGTAAAGTCGTTCCATGTATGACTCAGCCAAAGTTTCAGATCGGAGATGGTATGTGGTGAGTTGACCACGAATCCCCATGAAAAATAGCTTTCAACTCCTAGTTGTCTTGTGCTCCCGGCATTGACAAAATAATCAGCACCTGCGGCATCTCTTCTTTGCACGATTGTATTCTTTAAACCAAAACGAAAGAGGTTCACATCGAAATATATTCTCCTTCGATTCAAACTACCCCGTAAACCTCCTTCATAATTTATTCCATCTTCAGGATCCAAAGTTGTTTGAATGATGCCACTTGACGGTAGTAATTCAGCTGTCGTGGGTGGTGAAAAACCTCTTGCCACACTTGCATAAACCGACAACGTTTTGGTAAGCTGGTTCAGAATGGCCAGTCTTGGTGCTACTTCATTATTATATTTTCTTTTCTGTTCCGTTACGGGAGTTGTTGAGAACCGTGTAATACTGATGTTTTGCGCATTGAGGCTTGCACCTGCCGTTATATACCAGTTGCGCGGCAATTCAAGCGTAGCTTGTGCAAAGGCAAAAAATACCCGGTTATTGATCTCATCATCTGTCTGCAACGTATCCGGGTTCCCGTTCTTATTTGAGTAAATTCTTACAGAAGAAATTCCTTGTTGAAATTCTACACCCGTTACGATATTCAATTTTGTAAGATCATCAAATTTCTTTGTGAATTGAAAAAAAGAGCGGCCACCGGTATGCGGTTCGCTTGTTCTCGCATAATTGCGGATCGTTGGATTTAGCAAACGCGTCGCTGCTCCATAAAATGAAGTCGTATTCTGCCAGTGCTCAGAGAATTTTTGATTAAAGCTGATGCCGGCTAAAAAGATCTTTTGATAGATAGCTGCTTTATTTTCTGCTGCACCCGGCGTTGCACCAACCCTCGGTCTTGCTGCTTTTGGATTTGAATTGAATTCGGTAAGCGTTAGCCCTCCTGGAGTTTGGTAAAACAGGTCGCCCCAAAGAAAATGCGTTGTTATTTTTCCTTTATCAGAAAGATTTGCTGTCAAGTCCCAGGTAAAAACTTTTCTTTCGAGTTCTGAATGGTCGCGATAGCCATTAGAGGATAGCTGCAGGTAATTGATCGTGTTTTGAAATGCATCGGTGCCGAGACGTAAGTTTGTGTTCAGGTTATTCAATCCAAAACTACCCGCGCTGTAATCAAATGAAAGACCGGGGTGCCAGTTTGCATGATTGGTTTTCAGGAGCAAGACACCACCCGTCCCTGCGCCATATAAGCTGCTTCCCGGCCCTTTGATCACTTCAAGCGATTGAATATTGTAAAAACCCAGTTGATTTAAATATGTGTTACCACCTGGATCAGTATAAGGAATTTCGTTGTAGTAAGTCTTTACATTTCTTACGCCAAACGGTGATCGAAGCGAGCTGCCACGGATATTCAGTCGATAGCTTCCCGGCGAACGTTCTTCCATTCTTATGCCGGGATGATTATTCAATGCGGGTAAGATGTTTGTATTCGTGAATCGTAACAATTGTGGTTTACTGATAACTGCAACAGCTGCCGGCACCTGCATCAGTTTCCTGTTTTGCTCATATGCTTTTAGGGTTACTTCCTCCAGTGTTTGCGTTGAATCAATAGTGGGTTGCTGACCCGGTGAGAAATAGGGTTGCGTAAAAAGCAATATGGCTATCAAAAATTGTCTCATAAGTTGGGAGAGTAAAGTTAGTAGCATTATTAATATTAATTAGTACTGGTGTCCGGGCTGAAGCCCGGTAAAATACCCAGCTGGCGATAGTTTAAACAAACCGCGATTAAGGTACATTGAGCTTTAGCCCAATCAAAAGATTTATCACTAGTTTCTTTATCTTCCCTGCATGAAGTCGAATAAATTGGAACTTTTTCCGGTTACAATGATCGTTATCGGGCTGGTAATAGGGATGGGGATCTTTCGTACTGCAAAAGATGCCGCCAGCGCAGCTCTAAATCCTACCATTTACTTTACCGCCTGGGCAGTAGGCGGTCTTATCGCATTATGCGGAGCATTGACGTATGCGGAGATCGGGTCGAGGTATCCTGTAACAGGTGGTTATTATAAAGTGTTTGCTTATGCATTTCATCCTTCCATTGCATTTGCATTGAACTGCGGTATCCTCATTTCAAATGCGGCTTCTATTTCCGGCGTCGCGCTGATCGGTGCCGGTTACATTACCAAAGTTCTTGTTGGACCCGAAGCCGGAAATTGGATAAAAGTGTTGATCGCGATGGCGGCAATATTTATTTTTTACGGTGTCAATATGCTTGGCTTGCGGATGAGTGCAAGAACTCAATCGGTACTGATGCTTATTAAGATCGGTATGGTCGTATTGCTGATCATGGGTCTCTTTTTCCCTTCAGCATATGATAACTCTACAGCCACCACCATTCAAAACAGCGACATAACATGGCAGCAATGGATCTCTTCCTTCGGTATTTGTTTAATTGCCGTGTCGTTTACTTATGGCGGTTACCAGCAAACAATAAATTTTGGCAATGATGTTAAAGAACCAAGCAGGAATATCCCAAGAGCCATCTTCATTGGAATTACCGTGATCATTCTTCTTTATCTTACCGTAAACATTGCTTATTACAAGATCGTTGGCTTTGATAATATGAAGACAACCGGTGAGATCGCGTCGGTGGTAATTGGAAAAATGTTTGGGGAAAATGGCGCGAATGCATTTTCATTGTTGCTCTTTCTTTCCGTACTGGCCTATGTAAACGGTTCGCTGCTTAGCAATCCGAGAGTGATGTATGCTATGAGCGAAGATGGAGTGCTTCCTGCTTTTCTTAGCAAGAAGAGTGAGAAAAAGGAAGTATTGGTGACCTCCCTCACCGTGTTTTCTGCAATCTGTATTATTGTTTTATTCTTTGCTGATACCTTTGAAAAAATATTAAGCTTCTCGATATTCCTGGATTCATTTGGTATGTGTACTTCGGCCGCGACCATCTTTATGCTCCGTAAAAAAACAAAACACCTGGACGGAACCGGGGTATATAAGATGAAATTATTCCCTTTACAGCCATTGATCTTTATCGCAGCGTATATTTTTGTTTGTATCAGCATCACTTTTAATACACCTTATATCGCGCTGACGGGAGCCGGTGTATTGATCGGGTTTATGTTGCTTTATTTTTTAACTATCGGGAGGAAAAAACCAGCAAAAATTGAATCATAAAATGGATCTTTCATTTATCATAAATGAATTGGCCGAGGACAGGGAAAACTATTTCAATGCGGTTTCACCACCGATAGCCCAGACAAGCAATTTTGTGTTTAAAACAGTTGATGAGCTAAGCAAAGCTTTTGAAAATGAGATGGGCGGCTACATCTATAGCCGGGGTTTAAATCCAACAGTTGAAATAGTAAGAAAAAAATTGGCGGCATTGGATGGAGCAGGAGATTGTTTGGTTTTTAGCAGCGGTGCTGCTGCAATTTTTGCTGGTGTTTTTGCCAATGTAAAATCAGGTGATCACATTGTTTCGGTACGTGAACCATACACCTGGGCCCAACGCATGTTTGATGTGATCTTACCCCGGTTTAACATAGGCACAACATATATAGATGGCACGACAACCAGCAACTGGCAACAAGCAACCAAAAGCAATACAACTTTATATTATCTGGAATCTCCCAATAGCTGGGATTTTGCTTTGCAACCGATAAAAGAAGTTGTTGCATTGGCAAAATCAAAAGGCATTACCACTTTTATTGATAACAGCTATTGCACACCGATACATCAAAAGCCGATCGAAATGGGGATCGATCTGGCCATGCAAACGGCAACAAAGTATATTGGGGGGCATAGCGATACGTTGGGTGGTGTGCTTAGTGGTAGTAAAGCGATGATAAAAAAGATTTTCGGAAGTGAATACTTAAATATCGGGAGTGGTATTCAACCATTCAATGCCTGGTTGTTGAATCGGGGGCTAAGAACATTGCCTGCACGACTCGAACGCATTACAAAAACCACATTAGAAGTTTTGAAATTCTTAAAACAGCATCCCAAAATTGAAAGAGTGATCTTTCCTTTCGACGAATCATTTTCTCAATATGAATTGGCGAAGCAGCAAATGACAGGTGCATGCGGATTGATGACGATGGTGTTGAAAACCAAAAAGAGAGAAGAAATTGTAAAATTCTGCGAAGGCCTGCAACATATTATGATGGCAGTAAGCTGGGGAGGACATGAAAGTTTAGTGATCCCGAAGTGTTCCGGTATCCCGGTTCCAGAGTTTGATCCTTCTAATCCAGCACACAGGTATGTACGATTGTATGTGGGCTTGGAAGATGCCGGTTATTTAATAAAAGACCTGGCGCAGGCATTGGAAAAATCGCATGAGAATTAACCTCCCATTTGTCAAAATTCAGTCATGGAAAATCGCAATTCTCCTATTTTTGCGGGATGTTGAAAACCGCCTTTACTACCTATTTGACAATACTGTTTGTTACCTGCATTTCGGCACAGGAAAAATGGGATCTATTAAAGTGTGTACAATACGCGTATGATAATAATATCTCTATAAAACAACAGGATATCCAGGCACAGATCGCTCACTTGACGTACAAGCAAAGTGATCTTTCAAAATATCCAAACTTAAACCTTAATTCCGGGCTTGATCTGAGTACAGGCCGTTCAATCGACAGAACAACCAACCAGTTTACTACCGAATCTATTTTCAATAACAGGTTCAGTCTTCAAAGCAATGTGGATGTTTTTAATTGGTTTAGCAAGAGAAATACAATCGCAGGCAACAGGTTAGAAGCGCTGGCGGCTGCAGCCAGTGTAGATGACCTTAAAAACGATATTGCGCTGAACG
>DASTIZ010000428.1:0-3205 GCA_035717045.1 Chitinophagaceae bacterium | reverse complement strand
TTTTATTCGCTCTCATGTCCCCGGGCTAACGTCGCGATACCCGGGTGTTTTCTTAAGGAACCAAATTACAATACTAAGCCAGGCAATTCCAAGGCAAAACCCGGCGATCACATCACTGGTGTAGTGAATTCTCAAATAAATTCTGCTAAACCCGATCAGTAAGGAAAAAAGTACAGATAGCCCTGCCAGCATATACTTATAAGAAGGTTTTATACTCGATCTCCATACTAAATACGCCAACAAACCATAAAAGATGAATCCAAGACTTGCGTGCCCGCTTGGGTAACTATAATTTGCTAGCGGCTCGATCAACGGATCCAGAGGTCTTGCACGCCTGAACAGCTCCTTCAAAAATGTTGAAAAAAGAAAACTGGCAATTGCAATTGCGCTCACGTTCAACGCAAACAAGCCATTTCTCTTAATCAACGCAAACCATAACACAAGTAAAACATAAGCGATGAGCAGAAACTCTGCTGAAGCAAAAAACGTGATCATCTTCATGATACCAGTAATCCGTGCAGTTTCCACCTCCTGTTTTATAAATGCCGAGAATTTTTTGTCCAGGAGATCATCCTGCTCGCCGAACATCTCATGTACGATCAAGCCGAATAAGTAACCTGCCGTAAGGAAAAGAATAAGTAATACTAATAGTTTTAAAGGCCACTCCCTGACAAACTGTTTAGACTTTTCATTTTTCATTTAACTAATAATGCCTGGAGAAGTTTTTTGCCGACCCTTTCAACAACCCTCATGCCAACAAAGGGGTAAACCGGGCGTGGCGGTCATTTGATCTTTTTACCTTCCATCCGTTGCCCACCCTGGTATAAAACAAGATGACTTATCTTATTGTCAGGTCCTTTAAAAAACTCAAGTTGTGCATCCACCACTTTTAGAAAGAAGCGACTCTCCGATTGAGGAAATATTTCGTTCTTGCCCTGGTTAGTGGCCTGTGCAAATATTCTTTCATCTTCAACAGTGATCTGGATGGTAAAGCCCGGCATTAGTTCATATTCTCCTGCGTAGCTCATCAGGATAGTTTTATCAACTTTGGTTTCCGTTTTTTCAGCCGGAATGGGTTTGCTGCTTTTTAACCAGTCATTATTTTCCGTGCGGCTCCTGTATTCCAGTTTTTCGATCTTCCCCGATTTGTCTCTTGAAAATTGAATGGTAATAAGATCATTGGTTTCAAAAAAGAACTTGTCTTTTTCGAAGGGAATGATCCTGTAAGGCGTTCCGCTGCCGCGTTGTGAGGTTACCTTGTTCTTTTCAGCTCTGATTATCCTTTGCTCCCCCTCTGTTGTTTCATATACCCCCGCATATTCTCTAGCGGCAACCGCGTCGATTGCTATTTCTTTATAATTATAAGGTTTATGGATGGTAAGCGCAGCCATTTTCAACACCGTGTTGTCGGGAGAATTGCAGGTACAATTGGAAAACACGGCAACGAAAACATCCTCGGCAGGTAAGTATATGGCGTCAGTGAGAAATCCATTGATGCCCCCGCCATGTTCTATTGCCGCGCTACCCTGGACGGGGTTGACGCCCCAACCATAACCGTAATTAGTGGACTTACCATTGCTGAGCTGATAAGCTGCAAACGCTTTCTCCAAAAAGGTTTTCGACAAGAGCTTATAACTATGAATGGCCTGGTTCCATTTCCACAGATCTTCTACCGTCGAAAGAAGTGAGCCTGCAGCATATGGAAGCGTCATGCTCAGGTAATCAGCATTTTCATACATATCTTTATTTTTCTGGTAACCCTTTGCCCTGTTTTTAATGATACGGCTTTCATTGCCATACGCCGAATGCATCATGCCGGCAGGCATAAAAAGATTTTCTGTTACATAACCCTCGTAAGCCTTTCCTGAAACTTTTTCGATAATATAGCCAAGCAGGATATATCCCGAATTATTATAATTCCATTTGCTACCGGGAGCAAATTCCATTTTTTCGTTTTTGAACACGTCAATGATCTCCTCCGGTTTCATGTCTTTACGCATCATTGATTGAAAACCTGGCATTCCAGTGTAACTTTTTATTCCCGATGTATGCGTGAGTAAGTGTTCGACAGTAATCGTATACCCTTGCGTAGGGTAATCGGGAATAAATTTTTTTATATCATCCTGCAGGGAAAGTTTACCTTTCTCTGCCAACTGAAGGATGGCCACCGATGTAAATTGTTTGGTGATGGACCCGATGCGAAAGATCATATCGGGTTGCATGGGTACGTTCAATTCAAGATCAGCCATGCCAAATGCTTTCTTGTAGATCACGTTGCCTTGTCTGCTTACCAGGGCTGTGCCTCCGGGGCCACCGGGTTTGAAAAGCTTGTGTAGCATTGAATCAAATGTTGCGAATAATTCCTTATCACCTGAAGTCTGCGCCACGGAAAAATGTGAAATGGCAAGAATAATAATTACGCTTATAATTTTATGCGGCATATTTTTCAATTTATCAAGACGGGTAAGTTACAATATTTATACAACCTGTGACGAGTGAAAAAATATGAGTTAATTTTATCATCCTGCTCTTCACTTACAATATAAAAATCTATGCAAATAGGATTCATTGGTCTTGGCAACCTCGGCACAGCCATAGCAGAAAATATTCTGCAAAAACGGCAACAACTTTTTGTTTATAATCGCACGGCATCAAAAGCCCAAACATTAATTACCAGCGGCGCGATTTTTTGCAGCTCTGTTAAAGAGCTTGCCGCTACATGTGATATTGTCTTTAGTATGGTTTCGGATCACGCGGCAATCAATCATGTAACAAAAGGCGATGATGGCATTGCACAAAATTTAAAAGCAGGTGGTATCCATGTTTGTATGAGCACGATACTACCGGCCACATCGTCACAACTGGCCGCAATACATGCGCAACACAACAATCATTACCTGGCTGCCCCGGTAATGGGAAGACCCGAAGCGGCCCGGGCACACAAATTGCATTTTCTCGTATCGGGAAAGCAGGATATTGTCGGTAAAATAAAGCCGCTACTGCAAGATGCAGGTGCCGCCGGGATTTGGGAATTTGGTCATGATGTGGCGGCAGCTAATGTGGCGAAACTCTGTAATAATTCTCTTATTGTTTCCGCCATCGAATCAATGGCAGAAGCGCTTAACCTGGCAAAGAAAAGTGGAATTGATGCCGCTGCATGGATGAACATGATCACCCAGTCAGTTTTTGCCGCACCTGTTTATGT
>DASTIZ010000427.1:0-10992 GCA_035717045.1 Chitinophagaceae bacterium | reverse complement strand
TCCAAGCTAATTCGAACCCTATTTAACAACGCCGATAAAAAAGAGATCAGTCTATATGATGAAATAGAAACCTGCAAACTTTATCTTCAGTTGGAAGCGATGCGGTTTGATTCAAAAGTTTCTTATGATATAAAAATCGATCCAACGATAGATCTGAAATCCATAAGTGTTCCCGCCCTGATCGTCCAGCCATTTATAGAGAACAGCATCTGGCATGGTATAATGCCAAAAGGCGATGGAAACGTGTCGCTGGATGTATGCAGAAGGAATGGGAGTGTTGAAATTACAGTCGATGACAACGGAATAGGCAGGGAATCTTCACAACAAAACAAAGGAACATCAAACATCGGGCATCACAGCAAAGGTGTGAATCTTACTCAATCAAGGCTTGAATTAGATAACCTGTTGCAGCAACGAAAGGCAAAACTGGAGATCTTCGATAAGAAGGATGATAGGGGAAAAGCAATGGGAACCAAAGTCATTATTATGTTGCCACAGGAGGATTAATGAATTCAACCATACACTAAAACGCATTTTTTGCCAATCAAAACCGTGTAACCATAAACCCCAACATTTTTCTCGGTTATAAAATTCGTATTTTCAGAAACTTAAGAGTATGATCCGGTCCATAATCATAGATGATGAGCAGCACTGTATCAGGGCTTTGTTGAATGATTTACAACAGAACTGCCCTTCGGTAGACGTGCTTGATACCTGCCATTCCGCCAAAGAAGGCATGTTGTCAATTAAGAAGAACAAACCAGATTTGATCTTCCTGGATGTAGAAATGCCCTGGATGAATGGATTTGAAATGTTGGAATTGTTAGGGGACATTAATTCCTCCATCATCTTCACCACGGCCCATGATGAATTTGCTGCGAAAGCATTCCGGATTAGTGCTGTTGATTATCTCCTGAAACCGGTCGATGCAAATGATTTGAAAGCAGCCGTTCAAAAGGTAGAAAGAAAAATGCAGGAAGGAGGAAGCCTGGAGCATATAGCCAATCTACTTCGTAATATCAAACAACCCAGCCAGGATCAGAAAATAGCGCTGCCCCAGCGCGAAGGGTATGAATTTGTAGAAGTCTCTTCCATTTTATATTGCCTGGCTGAAGGAGCCTATACAAAAGTGGTTCTTGATAATAAGAGATCCATGTTAATATCCCGTGCCCTCGGAGATGTGGAGGAACTACTGCCACAGGATATTTTTCAACGTATTCATCATTCGTCCCTGGTCAATGTTTCTTATATCTCCCAGTTCTTACGTACCGATGGCGGCTACGTGGTTTTAGGGAATGGAGAAAAACTGGCCGTTTCCAAATCAAAGAAGGATAGTTTAATGGAAAGATTGGGCTTGAAATGAAAATAATACAAGGGATAATAATTTTGCTGCTGTTGCCTGGCGTCTCAAAACCTGTGGACCACTCATATATCAGGCCAGGTGTTGAACGGATTATTATTATCAATTCTTTCGATGCGCAATCCATGAAAGCAAGGAACAATAAAAAACTTTTATTTGGCGAGCTTGCGGATAGCCTCAGGTGGATGCTCTATGCTGAGCTGGACAGGCAGATCCCGGCCGAAAAACTTGTTATAGAGGAATTGATAAATTCTCAGGGTAATGATAGTATTTATTTCGACCTGATAAAGAAGCATGCTGCTACAAAAGCGATTGTAATAAGGGATCTGAATGCTTATTTCAACCAAACGGGTGTTGTCGTGACCCGGGATGGTAATAGTAAGGATCGGGAAGCTTCGTATGATATTGTTGCGGAGGTCAGCTATTCACTTTATGATGATTCAAAAAAGATCAGGGAATTCCAGACGGAGGTTTGGGAGTTTTTTACAAAGAGAAATGTCATTAGTGGCTTACTGGCTGCCGGACCCGATATCGTAAGTAAGCATAAACATGCTTTTAAAATCGTTCAGAAGAATGCAGAGCAATTTGTGAGAGAGCTTGACATGTATTTACAAAGCCACTAGCCCCCTGCCAGCAACACCTGCCATGCCTCTTTCACTTTATGCTCTTCCAATAATTTTTTTGCATACAGGTGTAGCTCTTTTTCCATGTCATCAGGGTTTACGCTATAGTATTGAATGATGGTTTTTAAGTGCGGGTCATCAAAAGATGGTTCGATCACAGGCATTTCGTTCACATTGGCCAGCTGTGCTAGATTATTTCCCGTAAGTATTTCGCTGTTACGGATCGACTCGGGTAACGCATCAACACCAATTCCTAATTCAATATTTGGTTTTGGTATATGGAATAGATTTGTTTCATCCACTCTACAATACCAATCACCGCCCAATCTCGCGATATGATGGATCTTGCGCTGATCCATTCGTTTACCCTGAGCACCCGGCGAAGGGTTTTCAAAAAGCGAATCGTCTATATGCATTCTTAACACTTCACAGATTACAAGATTACCGGCTCCGCCTTCGTTGCCCAGCGATTTCACTTCATTCACCCTGCACTCAAGTTTCACCTTGCTTTCTTTTACCATCGGCGGTTTAACGATCGTTGCCGGCTCTTCGGTGAAACCAGCCTTCTCAAACTCACTGATGCCCTTTGGATATTCACAACTTGCCAGGGAAACCTGGTGTACCATGTCATAGGTCACCATGTTTATCACTACTTCAGGCACTTCCAAAACATTTTCCAGGGTGTGCTTGATCGTGTTGTCTCTTACCCGTCTTGATGGCGAAAAAATCACGATTGGTGGATTTGATGAAAACAGGTTAAAAAAACTAAAAGGACTCAGGTTCACATTACCATTCTTATCGATCGTAGAAGCAAAACAAACAGGTCGGGGCGCAACCACATGCTGCAGGTAGTATTGTTTTTCAGCTGTTTTTAAATCTCTAAGGTCCAGTATCATTTCTTTTGTTTTAACCGCGGAGACGCAGAGGCGCTGAGTTCTCTCAGCGTCTCCCTGCCTCTGGGATTATTATCTACATAAAACCAGAAATTATTTACAAATCTTCTAAACCCGTCTTTTAATCGAACCACATTAAAATTTACCAGGTAACCAAGTCGCTTATCAATAAGTTTCATATAACTTATTATCTGCGCATCATAAACAGGGTGCATTATATCAACGGCTTTTGCTTCAAGTATTATTTCTCCTTCAATGAGTAAATCAATTTCATAAAACTTCCCTGTCACCGGGATGGTTCAGTTGTTCTTTTGTCATAATCAGAAGTTTTATACTAACTAAAAAATAGTTTCTCTATAAAACCTCTGCGTCTCCCCGCCTCTGCGGTTCCATTTTTTTCAACCCCAGGATACTCCAATCCATTTCTTCTGCAACAATCGTATTACTCAATCTCCCTAACTTATCAATCTCCATTTCCACCAAATCACCTTCCTTCAACCATTGTTCACTAAAATTCGGATCGGTGAGCTTTCCCGTTCCATTCAATTCCAGGAAACAACCCGTGCCCACGGTCCCGCTTCCGATTACATCACCCGGGAAAAGATCAACGCCATACGACGCTCTTTCAATGATCTCAGCAAATGTCCAGTCCATATCAGCAAGGTTGCCTTCGCTCACCTGAACGCCGTTTACCCAACACTTCATTGATAAATTCCAATTTTTTCCAACATGACCTTCTTTACAGGGCACAACCCGTTCCTCCAGTTCCTCTAATGTAACTAACCAGGGGCCGATCGCGGTTGAAAAATCTTTTCCCTTGGCAGGTCCAAGATTCAATAACATTTCTTCCATCTGCAGTCTTCTTGCACTAAAATCGTTCATGATCATCAACCCGCCAATGTAATCATCCGCTTCTTCGGCTTTAATATTTCTTCCATATTTGCAAATAACAATGGCAGCTTCCAGTTCAAAATCCAGTCTTTCAAAATGATCAGGCATACAACGAACTTCCCCTTCACCCTGAATGCTGTGATGATTCGTGAAATAGAAAACAGGATATTGATCAAACTCAGGCAGCATCTCTGCTTTACGATTTCTTCTTGCCGCCGCCACGTGTTGACGAAATGCATAACCGTCACGACAGGACGTTGGAAAAGGAACGGGTGCCAACAATTGTACCTCACTTAACAACATTCCTTTGCTGCTGAATCTTTCCCCTTCGCGAAGCATGAGTTCTCCAGCCTGCGCAACAGGAAATGAATCATTCCAGTAGTTTAAAAATAATCCCATGCTGTTTGGCAAGTCAGGATGCAGCACTTCCATGTCATATACCATATCATTGATCAAAACACCGAGCCTGTCATGACCTTCCTGTAAATAAGAAATTAATTTCATTGGATAGATGTTTAGTGCCGCAAGATAAAATTTATTGCGGTGTCGGCTGTGGGAATTCTATTAAGCTTCCGTTGCCTTCGAATCATCCAGTGGATGATTCGCACACTTCAGGGTTCTGTTCGCGTGTCATCGGCAGTCGTGAGACGTCAAACGTGAGACGTGAGATGGTCGCGCTCAGTCTCGCTTTTCACGTTTCACTTTTCACGTTTCACGTTTCACTTCATCACACTCCCACAATCCTCCTCTTGTACTCTGCCAATGCTTCTTCCAGTCTTTCTTTTGCAGTCGTATCTCCGGGAACGTTGTGTGATGGATGAATAAAAAGTTTTACATCCCGGTCAGCGAGGATTTCGGCAACGGTTGTCACCGTCATCCAAACAGCTGTTACAAAGGCGACAGTTGATACGGGGCCAACTTTATCAAAATGGTTTTTTACCGGGACGCTTGCATCCTGTATCGGTACGCAAGTGTCTACGACCAGATCAGCCAGCTCAAAAATATTCTTACCGCTGCTGTGTCTTGATCTTTTACCTTCTGCTTCTTTTGCTGACCCATACACGATCACTTTCAGTCCCTGCCTTTTGGCTTCCAGTACTACATCAATATTTACCGCATTAATACCTGTATGAGAGAATACCCACATGCAATCTTTTTTATCAAAATTGTAGCCCTTCATAATTTCTGTACCATAGCCCTCTACGCGTTCGAGAAAAACAAAATTTTGAACACTCATGCCGCCAACGATATTGGTAAAAAACGATAATGGTAATTCGATCATGGGATGAAAGCCAACAAAACCACCAATACGGGGATACATTTCCTCGATGGGCAATGTGGCATGACCGCAACCAAAAGTATGTACCCAGCGTTCGGCCTGGATCGTATCAGCCATTATCGTTGCAGCCTGCTGAATTGTTTCCAATTGTGTTTCTTCGATGGTATCCATGATGGTCCTTGCATTCTGCAGCCACGTTTTCGCCAGCATAACTTTTACATTTTGACTTGTGATGAAATATTTCTTTTTATCAGCAATAGTTGAATGAGTAAACAAGCTATTACGCATAATAATAAAACAGGAAGTTGCTTTGTACCGTAGTTATTTGAAATGAACCCGAATGAATAATTGATCAACGCATTGCCGGTCAATGCAATCACAAATGCAATGCTGAATGCTGTTCCCGAAAGCTGTGCATAGATGTGGCCAATATAACTCAGGATAACAGGAAAGCTTGCTGCAAACCCTGCACCCAGCGTGACCAATGCAGTTACTAACAAAGCATAAGAATCAGCGTATAATAAGAGAAAACCACCGGCAACAGCCAGTGACAATGAGATGATCATTACACTAAAAGAGGAAATTTTTTTCAGGAGCTTTCCAAGCAACATCCTTGTTATCGTCAAGCCGCCCAGGTAGAATGATAACGCATACAATGCATCTTCTTTTGAAAAATTGAGATCGTTTTGAAAGAAGGTCGTTGTCCAGTTGTTTATTAAGCTTTCCGCACCACTTTGAAAAAAAAGAAAAAAAGATGTCAGCAAGAGGGTAGGGTGTTTTAATAATTTTATTCCTTCTTTAACCGGGAAACCCTGGTGATGTTTTGGAAGGGGAAACCTGATCGTGGCAAAATAGGCGGTCGCCAATAATAATAATACCCCAACGGAAGAAATTATATAAGGATATTCAAATCGTTTTGATAAAAGACCGAGTACCAGGGGCATTCCCAGCGCACCTATACCAAAGAAGGCACCAAGCAAGCTCAGGTTAGCACCTTTATTTTCCTCACTAATATCTGAAACAACGGCATTCGTGGCTCCATTGATCACGCCGCCGGAAAAACCCAGCAGAAAAATCGAAAGCTGTAACAGGATAATAGAGTTGGCAAAGGCCAAACCCTCAAATGCAATTGTCATCAGCAACGTGGTAATAATAAACATCAATTTATAACCATATCTGTCTGCAACCGGCCCAAATACCAAAGAACCCGCGATGATGCTGATGGCAAGGATAAATGCAAGTCTGCCGGAGGCAATTTTACTGAGCTGGAATTTTGAAACAACCGATGGTAAAATAGAACCTAATGTAATAAGCATGATTCCGAATAACAATAGCCCGATACATGCGGCAATAAATACCCGGTTGCGTTTATACATTTGTTTGAATATAAAATTTAATCCTTTATTGCCAGCCACGCTGCGCCGTATAAACCTGCATCATTTCCCAATGCTGAACCTTGCAATTCCACTTGCTGAATACTGAGCGGCTGGGCCCATTTTTTTGCTTCCTTGTAAATTTCATCCAGGAATTTTAGTGCAGGCCCAAATACACCGCCACCAAAAATTATTTTCTCGGGATTGAACAGGCTTACCAGGTTAGCGACAGCCATTCCCCAGCACTCTATCGCATTCTGAATTATTTTTTTTGCAAGCTCGTCACCATTCTCATGAGCATCAAAAACATTTTTTGCTGTAAGTTGTCCGGGGTCGATGGTTTTTAAGATCGTTTCGTTACCACTGATCATCTCTCTTGCCACTTTTGCGATACCTTCACCGGAAGCATTATATTCGAAATCTCCACAAGAAATATATTTTTCTTTGAATGGCCTGTCCAATCCCATCCAACCGATCGCTCCTGCAATATCATGAGACCCTCGCAGCACTTCATTATTAATTAAAATACCGGCACCGATACCGGTACCTACAGATAAAAAAATGGCATCACTACAGCCTCTGGCATTTCCTTTCCATACTTCGCCAAGAATATAGCAGGCTCTGTCACTATCAATTTTGACCTTTATGTTTTTATTGCTGATTGAATTTTGTAGTTCATCCTGCAACGGATAATCATACCATTCCGGAATATTAGGCGCCCAAACCGTTCCTGTTTTTGCATGAGCAATCCCAGGGACACACAGACCTACGGCATCGACTTTTTCATTGATTGCAGCGGCCTTATTCAGGATTTCATTTGTTGTGTTTGCTATCAACTGGCCAACTTCTTTTCCCTCTCTTTTATCCAATGCGTAGTGTGACTTGAAAACCATGTCCCCGGGAGACGTGAATAGTGCAGCAGCCAGTTTGGTGCCACCCAGATCAAGTGCGATAACAGCCATAAGCGGTATTGGGTGATAAGTTAAGTCAGAAACTTCAATTAAACTTATTTGTATCTTGACAAATAAAACTTTTTCATGTATCGATGGTTGCTCGTCCTTCTGCTATTCGGGTTTTCCGGTAAAAAGGAAAATGACTCTGCGTGGATACGCGTCAATTTGCTCGGGTATCAGCCAAATGGAGTAAAGGTTGCTGTCTGGGGCAGCAAGGAGCAATTGGCAATAAGCAATTGGCAATTGGTGGAAGCTAAAACAAAACAGGTTGTTTTTAAAGGCAAGGCCGGTAAAGCATTTGGGGCCTATGGACCCTTTAAACAAACTCATCGGTTGAATTTCACTGCGTTTAAAAAGCCAGGAAGATATTATTTACAAGCCGGCAACACAAAGTCTCCTGAATTCGACATAGGAAAGAATGTTTACCAAGGCGCGGCAGATTTTTGTTTGCGCTATATGCGGCAACAACGAACCGGTTTTAACCCCTTCCTGAAAGATAGCTGTCATACTCATGATGGTTATGTGTTGTATGGAGAAAAAGCAGGTATAAAAGACAGTACACGAATAGATGTTGTTGGCGGCTGGCATGACGCAAGTGATTATTTGCAATACAGCACAACATCCGCAAATGCAACTTATCATTTGCTGGCTGCATACAGAGATTTTCCAGATGTTTTTACAGATGAAAAGCTGTCCAATGGCCTTGATGGAAAAAATGGAATGGCTGATGTTCTTGATGAAGCAAAATGGGGATTAGAATGGTTATTAAAAATGCATCCACGTGATGAATGGATGTTTAATCAGATCGCTGACGACCGTGATCACATGGGTATGCGGATTCCGAAACAAGATACATTTTACGGAAGAGGTTATGAACGTCCGGTATATTTTGTAAGTGGCGAACCGCAACAGAGGGGTAAGTTTATGAATGCGACAACCGGAACCAGCTCGATTGCCGCAAAGTTTGCAAGTGCATTTGCATTGGGAAGTGATGTGTTTTATAACGAATCAATTATCGACCGGGGTAGTGAAAAGGACAGATTCGCTCAAAAATTGTCGCTCAAAGCTCACTCTGCATTTAATTTTTCATACAAGAAACTGGGAAATAGTCAAACAGCTTCTGTAAGATCTCCATACATATATGCAGAAGATAATTGGATCGATGATATGGAACTAGGTACCATGATGTATTGCAAAATGAAACTCCCTATAAATCCTGATTTACGCGAAAAACAAATGGATTATATCAGGTCTGCTTATGAATGGGCGAAACAGGAACCCATCACTCCATGGTTGGGGGATGACACCGCCAAACATTACCAGTGGTATCCTTTTATTAATTTGGGTCACTATGAACTGGCTAAGGTTTTGAAAGGCAAACAGAGAGACACCATCATTGATTTTTATAAAAAAGGCATTCAACTTGTGTGGAACAAAGCAAAACAAAATGCTTTTTACCGCGGCATTCCTTTTATCTGGTGCAGCAACAACCTCACAACTTCATTTGCCATTCAATGTTACTGGTACAAACAATTAACCGCCGATAAAACTTTTGATGAATTAGAACAGGCAAACTTTGATTGGCTTTTTGGTTGCAATCCCTGGGGCACGAGTATGGTCTATGGCTTACCATCATGGGGGGATACCCCGGTAGATCCTCATTCTGCGTTTACCCACATTAAAAACTATCCAATCGATGGTGGATTAGTTGATGGCCCGGTTTATACAAGCATTTATAAAAATCTTATCGGTATTACTTTGTATGAACCAGATGAGTATGCAGAATTTCAAAGTGATCTAGCAGTTTATCATGACGACTATGGTGATTACAGTACGAATGAGCCTACGATGGATGGAACTGCATCATTGATTTATTTGCTTGCTGCAAAGGAAGCCCATCCCGATCCCGCCAAAAGCGGGACCACCAGCACACCATCCCCGCCTGAGATGAGTTTTTCCTATAGCCACGGTGGGATTATTCGTGGCGATTCAACAAAGAAAAATATTGCCCTCGTTTTTACGGGACATGAGTTTGCCGAAGGGGGAAGCTTTATTGCAAATACCTTGCAGCAGCAAAAAATAAGAGCCTCTTTCTTCTTTACTGGTGATTTTTATGATGACCCTTCAAAGCAAATAATTATCGACACACTCTGGCAAGCCGGACATTTCTTAGGAAATCATTCGGCTAACCATTTACTGTATTGCGATTGGAATAAGAGGGATAGTCTCCTCGTGACTCATCAACAGTTCGATAATGATCTGTTAGGCCTTTCCCAAAGAGTGACTGATTTGGCGACAGATCCGAAGAACCCAGCACTAACCCGGCCTTTTAATCAATTCTTTTTACCCCCTTACGAATGGTATAACGATACAATTGCGGCATGGACAAGGCAAAAATCTATTCAACTCATCAATTATACGCCGGGTACACTTAGCCATGCTGACTATACTACACTGAAAGATAAAAACTATCGAAGCAGTGAAACCATTTACAATTCCATCATCAATTATGAGAAAACAAAACCCGCCGGGTTGAATGGTTTTATATTATTAATGCATATTGGTGCAGGCCCCGGCAGGACTGATAAATTTTATAGCCGGTTGCCCGGTCTTATTAAATATTTGAAGCAAAAAGGCTATCATTTTCAGACAGTTGACCAACTACTGGATACTGACTAAGATCATTAACAAAATCCTATTGACCATTCGCCATTCACCATTCACGTTTCTTTATCTTTGCGCCATGCACTTCGAGAAAATTCATAATAAGGGCCAGGCTCGTTTATTCAAAAGTGATTTTTTGGAGGCCCTGACCAAAGCTCATCCTTTGGTGATCTGGGGGATGTACATCCCGATCATGACTTTTTTGATCTATACGGCTGCTACAACTCATAATTTCAGCACAAAAGCTATCTTACTGGTTTTTTTAGGCGGGATGTTTTTCTGGTCATTTTTTGAGTATATAGCTCATCGGTTTATTTTTCATTGGGTGCCTAAAACGCCCCGGGCAACCAAATTTGTGTACACACTCCATGGCAATCACCATCATTACCCGAGAGACAGGCAAAGGTTATTTATGCCTCCCTTACCGAGCATCCTCATTTCCTCCTCATTATTTGGATTGATGTATTTGATTATGGGCAGCTATGCATTTATGTTCTTTCCAGGTTTCCTGTTTGGTTATCTCATGTATGGCTCTATGCACTATGCAATTCATGCATGGAACCCACCTTTCAAATGGATGAAACCACTTTGGCGCAATCATCATCTTCACCATTACAAGAATGAACATAATGGTTTTGGCGTGAGTTCCACTATATGGGATCATGTTTTCGGTACCATGTTCGATCTTAAGAATGAAAAAGAAGACAAGGAAAAAGTGAAGGAGCTGATGTTTGATAAGAAGGAGGTCTGAAGTCGGAAGTCAGAAGTATGAAGTCGGAAATCAAAAGTATGAATCAGATGTCAGAAGATTTCCCTTCAGTAGCTTATTTTTTAGATTTAGATCAACCTTCAACCCCCAGACTTCAGACCTCAGACTTCATACCTCAGTCACTCACCATTTTTCATCATCACTAATATCCTCATCCGGTTTATAAGCTTGTCTTGATCTTATTTTC
>DASTIZ010000426.1:0-4293 GCA_035717045.1 Chitinophagaceae bacterium | reverse complement strand
TTTTATTTACATGGCTGAATTGCTGTATCGCAGCCACCCAACAAAGGAGGTTTTGAATAAATACAAAGACCTGTTGTTTGCCACTGCTGATTTCATGGCATCATTTCCAACCTATGATCCAAAAACAAAAAAGTATAATCTTGGCAAGGGACTGATACCTGCACAGGAATGTTTTGATGCGGTCACTACATTTAACCCAACTTATGAATTGGCTTACTGGAGCTGGGCATTGCAAAAGGCACAGGAATGGAGAAAACGTTTAGGTTTAGCAGAAAATAAAAAATGGGATGAAGTAATTAATAACCTGGCGCCATTACCTCAAATTAATAATGTTTACCTGGCTACAGAAAGCACTCCTGATTGTTACGAACCGGGTTCCAGGTATCTTACTGATCATCCTGCCGTGCTAGGTGCATACAGTTCATTACCTGCCGTGCATGGTTTAGATACATTAATAATGAAGCATACACTAGACACTGTATTAAAGGTCTGGCAGTGGAATGATACATGGGGATGGGATTTTCCATTGACCGCGATGACCGCTGCACGATTACATTTGCCGGAGAAAGCGGTTGAGGCGTTGTTAATGCCGATAAAAACAAATACCTATCTGGTAAATGGGCACAATTACCAGGATGACCGGTTGACGATCTATTTGCCGGGTAATGCTAGCATTTTGAATGCAGTGGCACTGATGTGTACGGGAGCAGATGCCGATGAGGAGATAAATATCGGCTTTCCCAAAAATTGGAAAGTGAAGTGGGAGGGTTTGAAAAAATTATTCTAGACTTAAACAGAAATTCATCAGTTAGCTGCGAGGGGCCACGTGTTTATAGAAGGATGTTGAAAGACCGGGTCGCTCCAACGGAGCGCCCCTGATGTAAAGTTCAGGGCGACTGCTGGCGGAGTCTCATCAAACGCATGTACTTTCTATAAACAGGTCACTCCTCCGGAGTTAGGGTGTAGTGATTGGACTCATGTCACTGACATTGATTAGATAAGTTGTATTAATTTCCCCTAACGAAAATGAATAAAGAAGGAAATTCAATCCTGGTTTCTGCTCACGAAATGCAAGATCGCTTAACCAATATTCTGTTGAATACAGGTTTTAAAAAAGAAAAGGCGGAAACACTCGCAAGAGCATTTACAGAAAATAGTTTGGATGGTATTTATACCCACGGTATAAACCGGTTTTCCCGATTTGTCGAATACACGAGAAAGGGATTTGTGAAACAGGATGCGGAACCATCCCTGAAATTCAAGAATCTGGGCCTTGAGCAATGGGACGGAAATCTTGGACCCGGGATATTGAATGCGATCGCATCAACTGATCAGTCTATGAAACTGGCAGAGGAATACGGTATTGGCTGCGTAGCATTGAGCAATACGAATCATTGGATGCGTGGCGGTGCGTATGGTTGGCAGGCTGCAAAAGCCGGCTATGCTTTTGTTGGTTTTACAAATACCATTGCGAACATGCCGGCACATGGGTCTACCAGTTCAAGATTGGGGAATAACCCCTTGGTGGTTGGGTTGCCTTATAATGACAGCGCAATTGTCCTTGACATGGCCATGTCCCAGTTTTCCTTTGGCAGTATGGAATTGACGGCATTGAAAGATGAAATGCTCCCTGCCTTTGGTGGCTATAATAAAGAAGGAAGTCTAACGAAGGATCCAAAAGCAATTATGGAATCGGGAAGACCATTGCCTGTTGGATATTGGAAGGGAGCCGGTCTCTCTTTATTGCTGGATCTGCTCGCTGCAATTTTATCGGGCGGGTTATCAACCCATGAAATAAGTAAAAGAAAAATTGAATATGGATTGTCGCAGGTATTTATTTCGATCAACATTAAAAGTCTTTCCAATCATTCTTCTATCCAGGCATTGGTGAATAACATTATTAATGATTATAAGCAATCGGTGCCCGAAAGTAAAGAGACGTCGATCCTGTACCCGGGCGAAAGAGTATTGAAAAACCGTAAACGAAATTCGGAAAATGGGATACCGGTATTAAGAAGCGTTTGGGAACAAATACTTTCATTAACTGCCTGATCCATGCGTAAAATAATCCTGGCAATACCCATTACAGGTAATTATTGGGCCGAGCGTCCCACAACCATGAAAATAAAGGGCGAATGGATGGTTTATTTTGATAAATACCGGATCATAAGTATGGCGCTGTCAGATCGGCCGATCTTGTAAAGTGGACAGACATTTCAGAAAAAATTTCTTTGCCAAAAGGGAGCTGACACGGAACGATTTTTAAAATTAGCAACAAAGAATTGGAACCATTGCTAAAGCTATGATCAGGAAATTTCTTTGATGCGGTTGATCATTAGTGTAATTCCAAGTCCCATCAAAGCGATCACGGCAAATGAATATTGAAGACCCGCAAGCTCCGCAATATAGCCGATCAATGGGGGACCCATTAAGAATCCAAAGAACCCGATACCCGACACAGTGGCAATAGCCATACCACTTGCCACTTCTTTTACTTTTCCTGCGGTACTATACATCAATGGAATGATACTGCTCACGCCAAAACCTATTATCAAAAAACCAATTGTTGCACTAATTAGATAAGGAAACAATACTGCGATCATCATTCCAGTAAAAATTAAAATGCCACTCAGTTGAACCATTCTTTTTCTTCCAAACCGCAACGCCAGGCTATCACCCATAAAACGGCCCGTTGCCATCATTACCATAAATGACGCGTAGCCAAGCGACACCAACGATCCTTCTGCATTTACTACCTGTTTAAAATAAACTCCACTCCAGTCAAACATACATCCTTCCGCGCTCAGGCAGCAAAATGCAATAACACCCAACATCAACAATGACCCATGCGGCCATTTGAACCTTCTGAATGATGAATCAGCCCTGCTTGTTGGTGTGAGCATCAGGAATTTATTGAAGACCAAAACTATCGTTATCCCAAAAACAGCAATGATCCAGAAATGATAAACAGGTTTTATATCCAGCTTCATCATTAGGGAGCCGATCAATGCGCCGGTAAAACCCGCCGTACTCCATATTCCATGAAAGGAAGCCATGATCGGCCGGTTGTAGTGCAGCTCGGCATGAACAGCCTGGGTGTTCACTGAAATATTACACATATTGCCAAAAACGCCAAATGCAAACAATGCAAGCACAAGCTGCCAGGATTGATTCACCAGGCCAATATTGGTTAATGAAATCACATACCCGATCGCTGCAATTCTAAGCACATTCTTACTTCCAAAACGTGTTACCAACCTTCCGCTGAATGCCATCGTCAATAGTTGACCGACGGGCAATGCCAACAAAATGGTGCCTAACCCTGCTTCAGTCAACTGCAACGAAGTTTTGATATCGGGGATCCGGCTTGCCCAGCTGGCAAAGGCCAAACCCTGGTTAAAGAAAAAAACTGACACGGCGATGCGCAGCTGTAGTTTACTATACAGGTTGGGTAATATTGCTGTTGTACTCAAGACTAAAAATGAGCGCAAAAATAAATTAATTGATGCAGGATACTTCAGGATGCTGGCATAACGAGTATGAGTTACTTTACAGTTTTGATAAATATCAAACCAAAATTTACTGGTCCTTGAAAAAGACCTGTAAAACGGGAGGAAAAGGAAGTTGCAGAAATTTGAAGCACAGGACCCCCTTAAACAATAAATTTGAATGAAGCGTAAGCCGGCATTGGTCATCGTGTTTATTTTTTTTATTATTCACCTGGATGCTCAATACAGGATGGAGTATCTTACCCGTGGTGTGCATGCTGTAAATGCGGGTAATGGAAAAGTTTTCGTCTCCTGGCGTTTGCTCGGAACAGAGGATCCAGATCTGGTTTTCAATCTATATCGGAATACCGGTAGTAAAACCAGTAAGCTAAATAAGCAACCAATTTCAAAGTCAACAAATTTTACTGACGAATCGGTTGACACTACTCAATCCAATACTTATACTGTTAAAGCCATCATCAATAATAAAGAGGAAAAGCCAGGAAGTTCATTTACGCTTGCTGCAAATGCAAAACCTTATTTGTCCATCCCCCTAAAAACTCCGGCTGGTTATTCGGCTAATGATGCAAGTGTGGGAGATATGGATGGCGACGGAGTTTATGAAATTGTAATTCACATGACAGGAAGAGCCAGAGACAATTCGCAGGCAGGGATCACTGATCCGCCGGTCTTCCAGTGTTATAAGTTAGATGGAACATTTTTATGGGAGATCAACCTGGGAAAGAATATTCGTGAGGGAGCACACTATACACAATTTATGGTGTATGATTTTGATAGTGATGGG
>DASTIZ010000425.1:0-9071 GCA_035717045.1 Chitinophagaceae bacterium | reverse complement strand
TGCGGCGAGAAAACCAATGCCCGTAAGTTTCAAAATATCCTTTCCGGAAATCCTTTGCAGCTTACCCATCAAACCAAACAATATCCACATAGTAATTGAAGTGGCAAATAAACGCCACCAAACCAGTAAACCTTCATTCAGATCAATAAGGCGTCCGAGGGGCCCGGTAAAGCCAGCGAGAAAAACGGAGATATGTAAATAGAGAAAAGCTTTTCTCATATGGGTTGCAAAGTAGGGAAGTATAGCGAATTTCTAGTAGGGTCCTGGTATGAAAGAAATTTGAACTACGGAGACCAAAGGTCCAAAAAGTTTGTCTCTGTGCTTCCCTGTGATCACAGTGGCACCGTGCCTGCCTGCCGGTATGCAGGGTTTAAAAACTGAACTGAGTCATTATCGGATTATTTGAACTAAAGGGCAGGCTATCTAATTCTTATATTTGGAAATAATATTTATACAAATGCAGATCTTATTTACAGCCCTTATACTACTCATCGGTATATCAAATTATGCACAGCAGCCATACAAAGAACTAAAAGGAAAAAATGTTCTGGTGTTTACAAAAAATGGAAAAGGCTATGTTCATGAAAATATTCCATCCAGCATTGCTGCAATTCAAAAACTAGGTACCGAAAAGGGTTTCACTATTGATACCACAACCAATTCAGCGGTATTTACTGATAACAATCTTAAAAAATACGATGCCGTTATTTTCTCCAACACAAATAATGACGTGTTTGATGATGAAGAGCAAAAAGTAGCCTTTATGCGCTATATCCAGGCCGGTGGCGGATTTATGGGTATTCACTCGGCCTCGGGTACCGAACGGAACTGGAAATGGTTCAAGCTGATGCTGGGAGCAAGTTTTCTCCGGCATCCGCCTTTTCAGCAATTTACTGTTCGTGTTATTGCTAAAGACCATGCCGCGGTGAAAAACCTGGCGCCACAATGGGAAACAAAGGACGAATGTTATTTTTTTAAGGAGATCAATCCTTCTATTACCGTATTATTGATATCCGATATTTCAAACATTAAGGAATCAGCCGATGGGAAAAATGTCACTCCCAATACATTTGGTAATCGCTACCCGGCGGCGTGGTGTCATGAATTTGATGGTGGCAAAGTGTGGTATACCGCTCTCGGACACAGTAAAGAGGACTATTCCAATACAACATACCTGGCGCATATTCTGCAAGGGTTAAGCTGGGTGGTCGACAAACCAAAGATCGATTATAAGAAAGCAAGGGCCACAGGTTCAGCTATTGATGAGATGAAATATTTTTAACTGTTTGCATGACATCCGTCATTTCTTCTGGTTAGTAGGAAAATAAAATACCGGCACCTACCAGCCCGGTTACCTTCACAACCAACTACGCTAAAGTTCCGTTGAACAATGAGCTATGGACCGAGCAAAAAAATTCCTGTCACCATTCGGCAACAGGAATCCGCACAAAACAAAAAACATAAGAAAATTATGACCTCACTTTTTTCTTTTCTTTCATATCCTCTTTAGTGCCTTTGCCGATCATGATGTTTCCAAAACTGGATTTGATATCGATCTTCGCGTTGCCACTGCCAGATTTTCCTTCATAATGTCCAGTCAGATCGGGGCCATATTTTTCGCGGGTATCTGTCCGCTTAATGCCGATACTCGTTTTATCAATCACTGAACCATAGCTGATTTGAATGCTATAAGTGGCAGAAAGATTGGGTGCCGGATCAAGATGAACGGCACTGTAAGAATCATGTATTGTTAACCCGGTTAGATTATTATCCAAATTGATCCTGCTGTATGAACAAAACGACATTTTGAGTTTACAATTGCCGGTAAGGTTGTCGATGTTGATTGCAGAATATTTGAATTCGAGATCGGTATTGCCGATACTCTTTATATCCGCTTTTCCAAACTCCACAGATACATCCTGCGGCTTTGCCAGTTTACCCGCCGTCAAATGACCATATTTGCTTTTGATTGATACCGGGCCGTTATAATCCGGTATTTCGATGCCACCAAATGAATTCTCGATATTCAGTGGATTGCCTGAGGGCATCTGGATAGTATAATCAACACTCATGGTATTGCTGCAGTTAGTACAGCTCATGTTTTCCTTTGTTTTATTCTTATCGTGAATGGTTTTGAAATAAATGTTTTTCCCGTCCTGTTTGTCTTCGACGTCAATGCGCTCAAAAGTTTTGTCGGCAAGATCTTTATGGGTTGAACTTGTTTCGATGTGAATGTCAACTTTTATCTCGCTCTTATCCCAGGTGATCACTTTTACCTTACCAAAACGGTTATCGATATGCAGCGTATTGCCTGCAGCGGGATAGGTTTTGGAGATATTTCTTTCTCTGAAAAATTCATAGCGCTGTCTTTCTTTTTTTTCCTTGTCAACCTTGTCATCCTGCGCAATCAAAGGCACGGCGGCGAACAGGGATACGATAATTAAAAAGTTTTTAAATGTTTTTTTCATTTCTTGATGTTTTTGCTGTTTTAATTTCCTGCATGATCATGAGTTGCCGGCTAAGCAATTCTGATTGCAACTGCAGGTTTTCTATCATGGCTTTAAAAATTACATCAGGGTTCACGGTTTGGCTTGCCTGGTCCCTGAGGACACGGTATGAACTGTCAAGGGCATTGAGATCTGCCTGGAATTTGCGGTATAGGTCAGGATCATTTGCAATCGCAGACCTTAGCTCTTCCTGTTTATATCTGATAGCCTGGCTCGCTTCTTTGAATTCGGCAGCAAACTCCATGGACATATTATTTATGTTATAAGGTACCGCTTTATCTGCCCCGGTATTTACAGAAGGATCTTCATGGCTATACTTTCTTATAAATAAAAAATAGACCGAGGTTAAGGCGATAAAGAAAATGGCCGCCGCCACACTCCATTTATAAATATCAGTAATGGTAAACCGTTTTGCCGGCTTTTTTACGGGGAGGGACCTCTCAATATTTTCCCACACCCTACCGGATGGTGATGCATCATCGAAATCATTTCGATTTTTCCTGATGAATTTTTCAAAATCATTGCTCATATACTTTTCCCTTTTTTAAGAGTTGCAGCAATTTTTGTTTCGCTCTCATATATTGTGTCCGTACGGTTGGCTTCGCTACTCTCAGGATTTCCGCTATTTCTTCATGATCATATCCCTCAAATAAATAAAGCGAGAGCACGGTCCGGTATCCGTCAGGCAGTTGCTTAACGGCTTGTTTGATCATATCAACGGTGTACCAGATATCCGTTTCATCCAACTCGTTTTCCTCCGGGAGTTCGCCGATCGTATCCACATCAACGAAATTCATTCGTCGTCTTTTTAAAAGAGCTATACTTTTATATACTACAATCTGTTTTAACCAGGCACCAAATGTTGACCTGTTCTCAAAAGAACTAAGGTGGGTGTACGCGTCAATAAAAGAATCCTGCAACACATCTTCGGCATCTGGTACTTTGTTGACGATCCGTAGCGCGGTATTGTACATGGCCCTTGAATAGCGGTCATACAATACCCGCCAGGCAGATGTGTCCCCATCTAAACATTGACGAACCAGGACGTCCGCAGTTGGTATTGAAGTTTCAATGGCCAGGAAACCGGTTTTATATAAAGTAAAAGTTTTTAAAGGAATGTTGCATGGAGTAAGGAATTTTTTGGACGGATCAGGTATCGTGTACTAACTAAAGCTTATAAATTAATCCACCATGTAGACTAATTGTGTTCATGTTTTGAGTGATGTTAAATCTCCGAATATATGAAAATATAGATATGTTAGCAGCACCACCTGGCTCATACATCGTAATGCCAGAGCCTCTTTGCTCAACATTTTTAAAAGTGGGCTTCAAATAATAATACCCAACACCCAACATTACACTTAGCTTTTCATTTACGGGACAATGAACGATAGTTTGCAAAGATGATGTAACAGCAAACGCATCAACATCGTCTTGTTCGAACACCACTTCCTTCGTATAATTCCTTCCAAAACTATTTCCTGTGCCTTTTCCTTGTTAAGTATATTCAGCAGATTTTGCATAGGCAACACCAAGTGTATATACCACCTTCAAATTCAAGTTTCTTATTCAACGGAACCGAATAGGTAATTCCGGGTTGAACGGAAATCGCCCTCCATCCATCAACTTTTCTTTGCCAATCCAGCCGCGGGTCCGGATTGCTTTCATAATAAGAATTAATTATAGCTTTTGTGTTCAAACCATTCATACCTGTGGTTAGTAACAATGCTATCCCCAATCTTTCTTTGGGTATTCTTCTGACATACTTCAACTGAATAATGCCACTGATCTTTGCCAAGCCGGCATTCTGGCTCTTCGTGTCATCCTTTGAAAATGGAGTGAGGGGAACGGCTGGACCAATAGAAAGGGATGTATAGGCCTTTTCCTGGGCAATAAGATCTGAACCTAAAAAAAGCTGAATGAGAATTAGCCAATAGCACTTTATTAAAAGTCGCATATGAAAATGAATTCAATCATTCAATTCACTTCAGCACTTCTACAGTAGAAAACTCGTTATTATTCCTCATCTTCCTTCTGTAGTTCTTAAAAAAGCTATTCCAGCGCAGTTTAAGAACACCCAGGATACCTTCTTTTACAATTCCTTTGTTCATTTTGGAAGTCCCGTGTGTGCGATCCTGGAAAATGATGGGCACTTCAACAATCTTAAATCCGAGCTTCCAGGCTGCGAATTTCATTTCTATCTGGAACGCATAGCCTACAGAAGCAATTGCATCGAGGTTGATAGTTTCCAATACTTCTTTTTTATAACAAACAAAACCGGCAGTAGGATCTTTCACCGGCATCCATGTGATCATCCTTGTATATAAAGAACCACCTTTGGATAAAGCGATCCGGTCCCAGGGCCAGTTCACGACGCCGCCTTCACTTACATACCGCGAACCAACGGCAACATCGGCACCGCCATTCCTACAGGCATCATAAAGACGTGACAGATCCTTAGGATTGTGTGAGAAATCGGCATCGAATTCAAAAATGAAGTTATATTCTTTTGCTAATGCCCATTTAAAACCATGAATATAGGCCGTCCCCAGGCCCAGTTTACCTTTGCGTTCTTCTAAAAACAACTGAGCCGGGTATTTTAATTGAAGTTCTCTGACGATCCGGGCGGTTCCATCAGGCGAACCATCATCGACTACCAATACATGAAAATCCTGTTGTAATTCAAAAATTGCGGCCAGAATGTTTGCCACATTCTCCCTTTCATTGTATGTAGGTATGATTACAAGTTTCTCCAAAGCGTTGGTGAAGTAAAAACGAATTTACAATATTTGATTTTGCCCAATCTAAAAAAAACAAGTATGAATGTTAATTCTTTTTCAGCAGGCTTCGGGTTCTTATTTCGGTGAGCTTTTGTTTTGTGTATTGGGGAAAATCACCTTTCATCATCCAATCGTAATACTGGGGCTCCACTTTCAGCACTTCGGCCACGGACCTTCCTTTGTATTTACCAAAATTGAATATCTCGATACCGTTTTCCATTACAAACCTTCGGGCAAAATCAACAATGGTTTCTTCCCCTATTAGTTTCAAAACCGATTCCACCGAAGTACCCAGGTCCGGATAGCGTTGCAGCTGCGCAATGAGTATCTCATGAGTAGCGGTGGCATCTATTTCTGCACTGTGTGCCCCATCAAGTACCTTGTTACAATAAAATTTATAAGCGGCGCTCAATGTTCGCTGTTCCATCTTATGGAAAATATTTTGTACATCAAGCAATCTTCGTCCCTTCATATCAAATTCTACTTCTGCACGCAAAAATTCCTCAACCAGCATTGGAATGTCAAAACGGTTACTATTGTAGCCGGCGATGTCACATCCATCAAGCATTTGTTTTAATTCATGGGCGACTTCCTTGAATACGGGGGCATCTTTTACCATCTCATTGGTAATGCCATGAAGATCGCTTGATTGCTTCGGGATCGGGATCTGGGGATTGATCAGCTTACGCTTTACGCTCCGTTTACCATCGGGCAAAACTTTAACAATCGCTATTTCAATAATTCTATCTGTTGCGAGGTTTACCCCGGTTGTTTCTAAATCAATAAAAGCCAGGGGTTTTGTAAGTTGAAGCATCTTTTTGTTTCAGTTTTTCAGGGGCGGTAAAGGTACTATTTTACGCTCGTATAAATGACTGGTTTGTAAAAAACTGGCCTATCTTTACAAAATAAAGATTACGTTTGGCCGTTAAACTAAAAATCCATTTTGAGATGAAAAATAAATTCCTTGCAGGTTTTGCACTCTTGATCATGGCAATTACCGTTTGTTCGTGTGCTACTTCACGAAAATACGGATGTCCCCAGGTATCGGTAGAAACAAAAAAATTCAAGGTTTGATCATTTCCCCTATTTTTGCTTCGTAATGATTAATCGTTCACATACTCATCATCATAACTTACTCTACCCGGGTAGGCCATGATATGATTATGTAAATCATAAATTTTCTAAGGGCTTACACGTAGTAAGCCCTTTTTCTTTTTTGCCCCTAGCCCCTAAAGTGGAATGAGGCGAAGACACTAAAACTGAATATGAAATTATGAAGACGAAGATCTCAAACAACCTTTCAGAGCATGAGGGCAACTTAAAAGTTGCCATACAAAAAAAAGGGAGACTGTATGATGGTTCCATAGCTCTGCTTAAGGAATGCGGAATTGAAGTAAGCAATGGTAACAATCAACTGAGAGTACAGGCTGCTAATTTTCCCCTGGAAGTATTTTTCCTTAGGGATGATGACATACCAGAATACGTACAGGATGCAGTGGCCGATATTGGATTTGTGGGTGAAAATGTGATCGCAGAAAAAAATAAGCAGGTTGATCCTGTTGAAAAACTCGGATTTGGAAAATGCCGGTTATCTATAGCCATCCCCAAAACCGGACAGTTAAGATCCATCACGGACCTGAATGATAAAAAAATTGCTACAAGTTATCCGTTGGTTCTTTCAAATTTTCTTACACAGAAAAATATTAAAGCAACGATCCAGGAGATCAGCGGTTCGGTTGAGATCGCACCACGGATTGGGCTGGCTGACGCTATCTGCGATTTGGTGAGTTCGGGAAGCACCTTATTCAGCAATGAACTTACGGAGTTGGAAATTGTTTTAAAGTCGGAAGCCGTGCTGATCAGCAATAAAAATTTATCAGCCGGTAAACAGGCCCTGCTTGACAAATTATTATTCAGAATAAGGGCGGTTAAGAAGGCAAAGAACAATAAATATGTATTATTGAATGCCCCGAATGATAAGCTTGATGGAATCGTTAAATTATTACCCGGAATGAAAAGCCCGACGATTTTACCCCTGGCGGAATCGGGATGGAGTTCCGTTCATTCCGTGATAAGCGAAAACGATTTTTGGAATGTGATCGAAAGCCTGAAGGCAAATGGTGCCCAGGGAATATTGATCGTGCCGATTGAGAAGATGATCATTTAAACCAGGATTTACAGGATTAAAAAGATTATGATGATACATGTGATAAGATATCCCGATAGAAAAGATTGGCAGAAGCTAGGTTGCCGCCCTGTATTTGAAAATGTTTCTTTGGACAAGGCGGTGAGAAAGATCTTAGAAAAAGTAAAAGCGAAGGGTGATAAAGCAGTTCGCAAATACACCAAACAATTTGATGGAGTAAAATTGAAGAAGCTGGCTGTAAGTGAAAAAGAAATTAAAGCCGCAGAAAATTCATTGTCCGGCGAATTAAAAGACGCAATACAACAAGCGAAATCGAATATTGAAAAATTTCATCGGTCACAATTGGAAGAAATAAAAGTGTTCGAAACAATGCCCGGGATCAAATGCTGGCGAAGATCGGTTGGCATTGAAAAGGTCGGCATTTATATTCCGGGAGGATCCGCGCCTTTGTTTTCAACTGTATTGATGCTTGCGGTGCCTGCAGTCATAGCGGGTTGTAAAGAAGTAATACTGGCCTCACCCCCTACCCCCTCTCCTGGCGGAGAGGGGGCTGGCGTGCAACCTGCAATTTTATATGCTGCCAACCTTTGTGGAGTTACTAAGATTTTTAAGGCCGGTGGTGTGCAGGCAATCGGCGCAATGGCTTATGGAACCGAAAGCATTCCAAAGGTTTTTAAAATATTCGGGCCCGGTAACCAATATGTAACGGCAGCAAAACAATTTGTACAAAAAGAGGGAGTTGCCATTGATATGCCGGCCGGTCCCTCAGAGCTATTGGTGATCGCCGATGATTCTGCGATCCCGGAATTCGTTGCAGCTGATCTTTTATCGCAAGCTGAACATGGAACAGACTCGCAGGTGATCTTAATAACTACAAGTGAATCCATTTCTTCGCAAGTTTGGACCTGCATAAAAAAGCAATTAGGAGAGTTGCCGAGAAAAGAGATTGTTGAAAAGGCTTTATCAAATAGTAAGATCGTTCTATTAAATACAATTGAGGAAGCCATCGGGTTATCGAATTTATATGCACCGGAACATTTGATCCTCGCCTGTAGCGGAGCAGAAGAATTAACCGGGAAGATAATTTCAGCCGGCTCTGTTTTTTTAGGAAATTATTCACCCGAGGCAGCCGGTGATTATGCAAGTGGCACAAATCATACGTTGCCAACAAATGGTTATGCAGCCATGTATAGTGGTGTATCTGTCGATAGCTTTGTAAAAAAGATAACCTATCAGCAATTGACTAAGCAAGGATTAGAAAATATTGGAACGACAGTTATGGAAATGGCGGCGGCAGAAGGACTGGATGCACATAAAAATGCAGTGGCAATACGTATTGGTAAATAAACTTATAAAGCCACTCGCAATTTTCCGGGCTGTGAGTGGCAGGCCTCCCCGTCGGGGAGGTTTGGAGGGACTTGTATGGAATTTAATTTAGATAATTTGCTCAGGGATAACATAAAAAAAATGACTCCCTACTCATCGGCAAGACATGAGTACAGCGGCAATGCCTCAATTTTCCTGGATGCAAATGAAAACTCGTTTGGTTCACCCATAGATCTCCCCTCTCCCCGTCATCGCGACTGCGAGCTTGCGAAGCACGAAACAAGAGAGGGGCCGGGGGTGAAGCTCAACCGC
>DASTIZ010000424.1:0-4584 GCA_035717045.1 Chitinophagaceae bacterium | reverse complement strand
GAAACCCGGCACTGGCAGGAATTTTTGAAGGCGATGTCCGCGTGCAAGCCGTTTACAGGGATCAATGGAATAGTGTGACTACCGGTTACCGGACAGCATCTCTCAGCGGAGAATATAAGACGGCTGTAGGCAGAGGCGATGATTATGTAACATTGGGAATGCAGTTATTTTATGACCGGGCAGGAACTGTTTCCTTTACACAAACGAAGATCTTACCTGCATTGAATTATCATAAGTCATTAAGCAACCAGAAAAATACCTATCTCTCCCTTGGATTTATGGGGGGGTGGGTTCAGCACAGTATTGATCTGTCCAGGATAACGACGAACAGCCAATACGAGGGAATGGGCATCGGCGAAAACATTACCGATCCTGCTTATGCCTATATCGACGGTAGTGTAGGTTTGAGTTTGAATTCTGTCGTAAATGAAAACCCGGATAATAATTATTATGTTGGCGTTGCTTATCATCACTTCAATCGTCCGAAGAGCACATTTTATAAAGACAAGAATATAGAATTAAATCCTAAATATGTTTTCTCCGCCGGCTTGAAGGCAGGTGTTAACGAATACACATATATAACTATCCAGGCTGATCATTCAAGACAAGGTTCATTTAAAGAAACTGTGTTTGGTGCGATGTATGGTGTAAAGATCGGCGCCTATCCTGATGAACCTGATTATGCAATTCACTTCGGAACTTTCATGCGCTGGAATGATGCCTTGATACCTGTTGTAAAGCTTGATTATCATCCGTTCTCCGTTTCACTCAGCTACGACGCAAACATTTCCAAATTGAAACCTTCAAGTCATGGCCGCGGAGGATTCGAGATTGCCTTTAGCTGGATTGGCAAACTTGCGGATCGTTCTAATCCTTATTTCAAACCAAGATTCTAAAGCTACTTGTCATCAGGGTTGTTCATTCTGAAAACCACGGCGGCTAACGCGCCACCACTGAAGCACCCTGCAACATATATCCAGAGCTGTGACCAACAGAATGTCTTTTGAATACTCAATCCCACGGCTACAGCCGGATTATAAGCTCCTCCCGAGAATTTTCCAATAACCGTTGCCATGGCGAGCACCGTTCCGCCAATGGCTATCCCATAAAAACTATTCCCCGCGGTCCCTTTTGCAGTAGCTACATTTAACATCACGTATGCCAGGGCAAAAGTTCCAATAAGCTCAGCGACTAAGCCCTGAATTATGCCATCATCCGGCACCTGGCAACCAGAAGTCCCTTCTGTGCTAAAGATATTTGCCACAAAAATCGCAGCTAAAATGGCTCCTGCCAATTGGCTCATCCAATACCCGATCATGTCGCCAATACTCAGTTTGCCCCTGATCCAGACGGCTAATGAAACAGCCGGATTGTAATGTGCGCCGGAAATATGCCCGCCGGCATAGATCATTACCATCAGCGCCAGCGCTGCACCAATTGCACCTCCCAGTGCAGCACCCATTACAAGAAAGAACGTTCCGGTAAACTCAGTAATTACTTTTTTCATAACAGTTGGTTTTACCCGGATGGTCCGGGATTAAATAAACAGAACATTCAGGAAAGTTAATTGTTTCTTTGGCAAACAATGCGAATAGAAGTTGGACAGGTGGCACCTGATTTTACTTTATATGATTCAGCAAAGAATAAAATAACTCTATCAGATCAGCGGGAACAAAATGTACTGCTGCTTTTCTTTCCGCTTGCGTTTACGCGTACATGTACTGCAGAACTTTGTTCTGTAAGGGATAATATTTCTTTCTTTAATAACGCCAATGCAAAGGTGTTTGGAATTTCCGTTGATTCACTTCACACATTGGCAAAATTCAAAGCTGAACAAAATCTTAATTTTTCCCTGCTGAGTGATTTTAATAAAGAAGTTTCAACAGTCTATGGAACTATTTATGAAAAATTTAGCTATAATATGAAGGGTGTTTCCAAACGTTCAGCCTTCATAATCGACAGGGAAGGACTGGTCAGATATGCTGAAGTTTTGGAAGACGCGGGTGAGCAACCAAATTTTAAGAACCTTGCTCTTCTTCTTGAAAGGTTAAAATAAAAAATGGGATTTTTACGATCATTAGTTACGTAAGACCATGATTTACAATTTTTTTGGAGGGATGTGGATTTTACGTTGCACCGAAAAAAAATTCCGTCTATTTTGCACAATAAACGTAAATTTGTTTTAGTGAAGAGATTTTTACTTTTTATATCCATTATTCTGTTGACCACCATTAACTCTAAGGGTCAGTCCGGTCGGGATCCATCTCCCGATGCGCTTCAGCGCATTCTCAAAGTTTACCCAAATCCAGCAACCACATTTACAAAGTTTGAGTTCCAAAAAAATTTCGGTCAGGGCTATACACTACAGGTTATAAATTTTATCGGCAAACAGGTTTTCGAAGCAAAGAATATCAGCTCAACCACTACACTTGATCTTTCAGCCTACAATCGTGGTGTGTATATCTACCAACTAAAAGATCAATCAGGAAGAATTTTGGAGTCCGGTAAATTCCAGGTGTCGAAATAATTTATTCATAATAATTTTATGTAGAGAGAAGGCCAGGCTTGTCTCTATTGTTTTTATTGCACCTCGACCACCAGGAATTTAAGATATTGCGTATTCTCCATGCTTCTTATAATTGGATGATCGGGTGATTGGGTTTGAAAAACTACCTGCCTGAGTTTCCTTTTGGCATCTTTTGCCGCCGCATCAATTGTTGCCAAAAATAATTCCGCACTCACAAGACTTGTACATGATGATGTAACAAGAAAACCCCCGGGTCTTATAAGCTTCATACCTCTCAGGTTAATTTCCTTATAGCCTGCGACCGCTTTCTGAATGCTTTCCCGGCTTTTGGTAAATGCCGGCGGATCTAACATTACTACATCGTATTGTTTTCCTTCTTTGCTCCATCGTTTTAATTCATCAAAAGCGTTTGCCGTCTGAAATTTGCATATATTTTCCAGGCTGTTCAACGCCGCATTCCGGTTGGCTTGCTGTATAGCGTTTTCCGAAATATCAAGACCCAAAACAGACCTGGCGCCGTAATTTGCCGCATGGATCTCAAAGCTTCCCGTATAGGAGAATGCCCCCAGTACATCAGCGCCTTTTACAATATTTTGAATTGCCCGTCGATTATCCTGTTGATCTAAAAAGTAACCTGTCTTCTGCCCGTTTTCAAGATCGACTATAAAGTTTAAACCATTTTCATTGACGAGAATATTTGTTTCAAAAGGTGGCGATAAAAATCCTTTTTGTTGTTGCATTCCTTCCAACTCCCTCACGGGTACGTCATTTCTTTCAAAAATCCCTTTTGGATCAAATAACTTATTTAGTGCATTTACAATCGCCGGTTTCCACATATCGATGCCCAATGCAAGTGTTTGAATAACGAAGTGATCCTTGAATTTGTCTATGATCAGTTGAGGCAACGAATCGGCTTCTCCAAAAACAAGCCTGCAATTTTCCAGATAACCTATCTTCTTCCGGTACTCCCAACATTGCCGGATCCGTTCATAAAAAAACTCCTCGTTTATCTCTTCGTTCTTATCTCTTGTTAATAGACGAACCAGTATTTGGGATTTTGGGTTTATATATCCCTTACCAATAAATTTGTGATCACATGTTAAAACAACCACTACTTCGCCTCCTGTGACCGATCCTTCAATCTTGTCAACCTCGTTTGAATATATCCAGGGATGCCCCTCCGCCACTCGGCGACTGATCTTACTTTTTAAGTAAATTTTTATCATGACGCAAAGGTAGTCTGGGCAAAAGATCGACAAATAACTGCTTGTCCGTCAATTTGTCTTTCTAAGCTTCGTTGGCAGTATTATTGAAACCTTACCTTTGCCGGCCCGACAGGACAATCTGGTACGGGTGGGGGATCAATTTTGAAAAAAATGCGTCAAAAAGATATGAAAGAGGCTAAGGAACAGGCAAAAATGCAGCAACCCGAAGAAGGAGAAATGGGCTTGAATGCCGATGAAAATATAAGCGGTACTTCGCATCTGAATGAACCTTTAACAAATGAGCCTGAGCTGGAAATTCTTCGAAATGAAGTTGGCGAAATGAAGGATAAATTTATCCGCAAAGTCGCCGAGTTTGAGAACTATAAGAAAAGAAGCCTGAAGGAAAGAATGGAACTGATACAAACAGCCGGTAAAGAAGTGATCGCTGACCTGCTTGACGTGCTGGATGATTGCGAAAGAGCAGAAAAACAAATGAATGCTTCGGAAGATATTGATCAAATCAAAGAGGGTGTAATGCTTGTTTTTAATAAACTAAAAAATGTCTTAGCTGCAAAAGGATTGAAGTCAATGGAAACGGTCCACCAGGATTTTGACCCGGATAAGCATGAAGCTATTACCGAGATTCCAGCTCCTTCAGCAGAACTCAGGGGAAAAGTAATTGATGAGATTCAAAAAGGATATTATCTTAATGATAAGATTATTCGATACGCTAAAGTGGTTGTTGGGAAATAAAATCCCCTGGGGAACTTAGACCGGGGAATTATTGTTTGAAGCTACTTCGATTATGAGGAGGAGGATGTTTTACGGCGCGAACAGGCTGATTTTTGAAAT
>DASTIZ010000423.1:0-7670 GCA_035717045.1 Chitinophagaceae bacterium | reverse complement strand
TTCAATTGGGTGATGGAGGAACCGGAATTATCACCGAGGTAAATACTTTCTATATTCTAAATGCCACAAGAACGCTTAGCTTCTACGGTAATTTCTATTACATGGCAAATCCAAGGGAGCAGAACGGGACAGCAATTACATTTGGGAGAGTTCCCGCGCGAATTGACAGCCTCGCCAATAATATAATTCTCAGTGTGACCGATCAGTATTCAGTACGAGCCGGTATAAACTATAGCCTGAAAAGCTGGGGATTTTCCCTGGGAATACGGGATGAAGGTACGCCGGTTGAAGATATCCTGGGCGGTAGTGAAGGAGTCAGGCGGGCAGGCCATAACTTCTCAGTTGAGCCAGGCATAATTTATAAGCTCAAAAAGGCATCATTATATGCTTTTGTACCGGTTATCATAGGCAGGGAGACAAAGCAAACAGTACCTGACCGGTTTAAGACCGGCTACACAGGTACTTATACGCTGACACCCGGCGGATTTGGCAATTATCTTGTCTTTGTCGGCGCCTTATTGAAGCTATAGCAATTGAAACAGCTAAATTTATGAGTGAATGCTATTATGACTCCCAATGATTTTATATTCTCCAGCAAACTTAAATATCGGCTCACACGACATATTTCGCTTTGGATAATTTTTTGTGTATATTTTTTCGTTGTCAATTTTACTCCTAAAAGCGCCGCTGATTTTACTACTGCACAAGCGTATGTTATTGCTTTTTATAAGTTGATGTACATACCTGTCAGTATTCTGTCAGCGTATATTACGGCTTATTTTCTGTTACCCCGGTTTCTTTTGAAGGGCCGGTATTTCAGCTTTGTCGTTTTATTCATCGGTCTTTGCGGGTTTAACCTTTTTAACGCCTTTTGGATCACAAAATTCTATGTGCTCCTAACACAACAGGAAGCTTTTAGCCAGGTGTCGATTCAAATAAGAATCTTTCAACCTATTATTTACGGGTTGGGATTAGGCACAGCTTCGGGTGTTTTTGCCGGCGTGGCCCGGCTGCTGAAAATTCATTACCTGGAGCAAAAAGAAAATGAACGATTAGAAAAATTAAAGATCACGACCGAATTAGAAATTATCAAAACCCATTTTCATCCGCATTTTCTTTCTCAGGCGCTGCAGAACATTTCGCAGCTTATCCGCAATCATTCGCCACTGGCACCGGAGGCAATATTAAAACTGGCAGACCTTCTCAGTTATTTTTTATACGAAAACGAAAAAGAGCGGGTGCCGCTGGGGCAGGAGACACAAATGGTGCATGATTATCTTGAATTGGAAAAGATATTCTACGGCGATCGTGTCGTTATTCATTATAACGAAACAGGGGAAAAAAATAATATATATATCGCCCCATTGATCATTGTCGCTATTGTTCAGCATTGCTGCGAACAATCATTGCTTTCCTTGCAGCAAAAGCTGGTTGTCGATATGACCCTGAGAACACAAAATAATCAACTGGAGTTTTTGCTTCAGTGTAATGGGTATTATGAGAACATCAACGGAACGTTGCAACATCATGCCGGCTTAAGACAAGTAATGAAGAGAGTGGAAGTGTTATACCGGGGCAAGCATCACATGGAAATGCACCTGGAAAACGGAATGTTTTCTTTTAAACTTCTTCTGGATACCGGGAACGTTCCTGCGATGATCATTAATAGGGCCGAAACAAAATTGACGTATGAGCCTGCATGACTTCATATTTTCTAATCATTGGCGGTACAGAGTTTCCCGCCATCTATGCTTTTGGCTGGGTTGGTTTTTATTCTCAGGAACTGTGCAGGTAACAATTTTTGGAGGTGGTATGCCCACTGATTTGTGGGATATGATCTACAGCCAGTTTTTGAGATCACTCAACCGTCTGCCAGGTATTTTATTATTTTGTTATTTTGTCGTTTATTTTCTTGTGCCGCGTTTTACCCGGAAAGGGAAGCTTCGTCAATTTATCATAGTTTTTTCACTCGCGGCCTTACTGCTTTATTTAGTAACCTTTGTTTGGTTTCGCTACGCAAGGATTGACCCCGCTGTTGAGGATTGGCCACAATATGCATTTTTCTATCTTCCTTTTTATTCAAATATCAACTTCACCGGTGCGCTTTCCACCTGTTGCGTGATGCTGGCAATTAAATATTACAAGGACTGGTATGAAAAACAACACCGCACCCAGCAGTTAAGCAGGGAAAATGTACAAGCTGAGCTGCAACTGCTGAAAGCCCAGGTACACCCGCATTTTTTATTTAATACGCTTAATAATATCTATTCATTTGTCCTGAACCGGGATAATCGTGCAGCGGGGCTGGTGGATAAATTGGCAGGCATGATCGACTATATGCGAACAGAAGGGGAAAATTCATTGGTGCCATTGGAAAAAGAGATCAGGCTCATAAAAGATTATGTTGAATTGGAAAAGGTTCGTTATGGCGACCGGTTGAACCTGCATGTCGATATTAACGCAGACGATGACCAAAAGTTCATCGCACCTTTGTTAATGATACCGTTTGTTGAGAATAGTTTTAAGCACGGAACCAGCCAGATGTTGCGACGGCCCTGGATCAGGTTAGAGATTACCTGTGTCGGTAACCAGCTTTTTTTTAACCTGAGTAACAGCAAGCCTTCGCTGGTTGTGCCTGGAAGAATAAATAAAGGGATCGGCTTGAACAATGTGAAAAAGCGTTTGCAACTCCTTTACCCCGGCAGGCATCAACTGGATATTTATTCCACCGATGAATCTTTTAGCGTCAACATGCAGGTCCTGCTTGAAGATAAATTGACTGTTACAGAAAATAAACTCGTGTCACCAGGTAAAACCACTGCTTATGCATGATAAAAAAATACAATGCCTGGCCGTTGATGACGAACCGCCTGCTTTGGATGTGCTAAAAAAATATATCGCAAGTGTACAATCACTTGAGCTGGTACAAACCTGTGGCAATGCAGTGGAAGCATTAAATTTTATTCGTCAAAATCCAATCGACCTGATCTTTCTGGATATCCAGATGCCGCAAATATTAGGAACTGATTTTTTGCGCACGCTGAAAAGGCCACCTAAAGTGATTTTTACTACCGCGTTCAGAAAGTTTGCAATCGAGGGTTTTGAACTCGACGCCGTTGATTACTTATTAAAACCAATTTCATTCGAGCGTTTCCTGAAAGCGGTAAATAAAGTAATGGATGCCTCGCTGAATGGAACGCTTTCCATCGAAAATGAGCAGACAATAAAAACCCCGCCTGAGAATTGTATTTATTTGAGAAGCGACAGAAAAATGGTCAAAGTTGCATTGTCAGACGTTTTGTTCATAGAAAGTATAAAAGATTACATCAAAGTAGTTACGGTATCCGGCACTATCATAACAAAACAATCGATATCATCAATAGAAGAAACTTTGCCAAAAGACATGTTTGTACGCATTCACAGGTCATATATCGTCGCATTGAATAAAATAAAATCATATTCAAACGAACTGGTGTGGCTGGGGACTACAGAACTACCCATCAGCAGAATGTACAAACACGAGTTGGAGAAAATATTGAAACAGAGGTAAACGATGGGTGCGGCGCAGGAAGGCCCATCGAAAAACGTTTTAATAGTAAGCGATGTGACGATCAAATAAAACCAGCCAAAAAATCGCCTTTCCCTATCTTCGCAACGCAATCCACCTTCGCTTAAGCTTCGGTGGTTGATTCTAAAATCTGAAATCTTAAATCTGCAATTGTCAGCATGGTCCCAACGTACAAACGCATTCTGCTGAAACTCTCCGGTGAATCTTTAATGGGGAATAAGAATTTTGGTTTTGATAACGATGTGATCGCTCAGTATGCCGCCGATATAAAGCAGCTGACCGAGATCGGGGTTGAAGTAGCGATCGTTATAGGCGGGGGAAATATATACCGGGGAATGAATGAAGCGGAGACCGGAATCGAGAGAGCCCATGGCGATTACATGGGTATGCTGGCAACCGTGATCAATGGAATGGCACTGCAGGCGGGGCTCGAGAAAATTGGAGTATTTACAAGATTGCTGAGTGCAATTAAAATGGAGCAGATCGCTGAGCCTTATATCCGGCGTCGTGCGATTCGGCATCTTGAAAAAGGCCGCGTAGTGATCTTTGGGGCCGGTACGGGAAATCCATACTTTACAACCGATACCGCTGGTTCATTGCGTGCCATCGAAATCAATGCCAGCGTTATTTTGAAGGGAACAAGGGTGGATGGCATCTATTCCGCGGATCCCGAAAAAGATCCTGCCGCTACCAAATACAATAAAATAACTTTCGCTGAATGCATCAGTAAGAACCTGCGGGTAATGGATATGACCGCTTTTACTCTTTGCATGGAAAATAATTTGCCCATTGTTGTTTTCGATATGAACAAAACGGGCAATCTTCGCCGTGTAGTGACGGGCGAAAAGGTGGGCACTTTGGTTACAGGTTAGTAATTCTTCTGCTCCGGGTTCATAGTTATTGAATACTGTGAAAAACTTACCGTGCAAAAACTGGCGGATTTTTGTTAGTTTCCATAGTAATTGGCTTATGTTATTAAACGTTAGCTTATCCATATTTGAGATCATTGCGCTTTTTGTGAGTGCGATCGTCATCGGCTTTGTGATCAATTTATTTTTCAGCAGCCGCAAGGGCATGAAAAAAGATGTTACAGAGGGTAAGAAATCTATCAGCAGTGGAGTTGAGGAATGGAAGCTAAAATATATCAACGAAGCTGAGATAATGGATAAGGAGATCGCCGATTTAAGGAACCGCCTTCATGACGCCACCGAGGATAAAAGAATTCACGAGATAGAGATTGAAGAATTAAAAAGCCAGGTAAGAAAGCTCAATCTTGATCTGCAGCAATCCAAAACAGAAAAACCTGTCGTCCAGACAAAAACAGATTATTATGAACAATTGCGCCAGGCACAGCAAAGTCTTTTGGATCATAATACAAAGATCAGCCAGCTGTTGGCACAAGTCGATGTGATAAAAGAAACGGAAGAAAAAAGCCAGGAAATTCTACGCAGTAATGAGGAGCTCAGTATGCAGATTAAAGATCTCCGGTACATGCTTGGCGAAAAAGAAGAGGAGATAAACCAGATCAGGCAAAAAGAGCACCTGACAAAGGAAATGAATGTGATGCTTGATAATGCCTACAGTGAATTCAATTTGTTGCAGAATAAGATTCAGAAACTCGAAGCGCAGCTGTCATCAACGAAGATGGTGAATATTGAATATGAAGACCTGAAGGAGGCCTATTATAAAGTAATACGGGAGCTGGATGAACAAAAAAATAAAACCAATCATTATTTGCAGGAAAACCAGGTCTTACAGATGGAACTGGCGAAAGTGGAAGATAAGCTGAGCGAGTCCAATCACCAGCGCCAGCAATTGCAAAAGAAAGTGGCTTATCTTGAAGAGCTGAATAATGATCTTCACCAAATGACCGAGGCAAATAAAAAACTGGAGGGCCAGATCAGAAAGCTCGGCGAATTGGAAAGCAGGTTGAATCTTGTCTCCGAGGAAAGAGACCGGCTAAAGGAAAAAACAAGTGGGTTGTAACCGTTTTTTAAGTAATGAAGACGAAACAATTTCTTTAATGGCTTCAAGACAACCCATAAAAAAAATCTTATCTTAAAGACGCCGGCAATCTAAAGCCTCTAAAAATTCAACAGGAGGTCTTAACAGCCGTTATATTATTATTATTATCATTATTATTATGATGTCGGTGTTACTTATGATACCTTGAATGGATTCGGGAAGTCCATTGAGCCTTTGACAAAATCCATAGCCATAATGCCTAATGAATATATGTTTCAGACCAGGGCATCTTCTTACTTTAATTTGCGCAGAATGCAGGAAGCGGGCTGATGATTATGCAACAGCAATTGCTATCAACCCTAAATTGGGCCAGGCCTGTTTCAACAGGGGGTGCTACGTATTTAAATATGCAGCAAATGGCAAAGCGTGCACCGATTGGAGAATGGTATCCGGACTTGGTTTCGCGAAAGCAGATGAGACGATCAGGGCCTGTTGCAGGTAATCCTTGAGATCACCTATGATAAAAATCATAAACTAAAGGACTGCTATAAAGTTCTTTATTATTGTTGTGTTTTTACCTTTGCGTTGAATTCGAAATTTATGACTAATATTATTGCCGATATAAGAAGAGATTATTCTCATAAAAGACTGTCAGAAGAAGATGCCAATCCAAATGCTATGGCCCAGTTCGAAAATTGGTGGAACGAGGCGGTGCATTCAAGAATAGATGAAGTCAATGCCATGACACTCGCAACGGCTTCGATGGACGGGCTGCCTTCTGCAAGAATTGTTTTGTTGAAAGAATTCAATGAGAAAGGATTTGTTTTTTTCACAAATTATGAAAGTTATAAGGCACAACAACTGGCTGAGAACCCAAAAGCCTGTCTTGTTTTCTTTTGGAAGGAATTGGAACGGCAGATCAGGATAACCGGCCTGATCGAAAAGATCAGCCAAGTTCAAAGTGACAAATACTTTCAATCAAGACCTGAATCAAGCCGGATCGGTGCATGGGCCTCGCCGCAAAGCCGGGTGATCGAAAGCAGGCATTGGCTTGACGAAAAATTCAATGAATTGGTGAATAAGATGGAAGGAACCGAGATTGCCAGGCCGCCATATTGGGGCGGATATATCGTTAAGCCTGTCGTGATAGAATTCTGGCAGGGACGTCCAAGTCGCCTGCATGATCGCATTCAATATACACTTGAAGAAAACGGGGGATGGAAAATTGAAAGGCTGGCGCCTTAAGATATAAATTGTCAAATGGTTAAATTGATAAATTGTCTTAGTCTTATGCAGAACAATTTAATCGTTTGACAATTAAACAATTTATTTCTTTTTCTTTTTCGCCGGCCTGCTTTTACCAAAGCTTCCTTTAAACGTCTTTCCCTTTTTAGTTTTTTTATCGCCTCTTCCCATAAATTTATTTGTTTTCGAAGTTACGGTTTCCTCTTTTTCTTTTGCAATAAAGGTTTCAGGTCTTTCATCGAGGTCTTCAATGTTGCCAGTAATTCTTTTCCTCCTTTGAATCTTGCAACAACTTTTTCTTTGATATTGATTTGCGTTTTTGTTTGCGGGTTGTGTCCTCTTCTTCCTTCACGGTAAGAAAGTAAAAAGGTACCAAATCCTACAAGGGTGACTTTTCCGCCGTTTTTCAACGTTTTGGTTACTGCATTGGTGAAAGAATCCAGCGCTGCATTCGCTTGTGTCTTGGTAATGCCTGTTTCTTCCGCAATGATATCGATCAGGTCGGCTTTATTCATAATAGCTAGTTTTTTAGGTGATAACGGCGGCAAATTTAGCCGCTTTTGTATAGCAGCAAAATTTTTTTCTTTGTTTTTTCATAACAATAAAATAACCGGGAAATTACTGTGGGAAAGGATTTGCTCGAATTTCGATTTTCGGATTTCCGAAGGAATCTCTTCGGGGCAGATTGCCGATTTTTGATAAAAATTTACGAAATAACCTCCATAAGTGATCGAAAAGCAACAACCCGATCGCCCCATTTCCGGTTATATTTTATTCTGACAGCTGCTGAGTGATCTTTTATGTACCGGTCATAATCCACTTTATTTTCAGCAAAGTATTGTGCGGCATAGGTTGGGCCATCATGTTCATCGGTTTCAAGCAAACGAAACAG